>NZ_JBKSWG010000003.1:0-141830 GCF_047234585.1 Sellimonas sp.
GTAAGGCACAGGACTTTGACTCCTGCATTCGTTGGTTCGAATCCAACTAGCCCAGTTGAAGTTTTATATTATGGAGCATTAGCTCAGTCGGTAGAGCACTTGACTTTTAATCAAGTTGTCCGGGGTTCGAATCCCCGATGCTTCACTTGTAAAAAGCTTTTAATTTTTAAAATTAGAAGCTTTTTTCTTATACAAAAAACGGGAAATCAGTTTGACAATCCGATATTGCGAAGATAAACTTAATTTGAGGGATCACAGTGAGAGGATGAGGAAAATGGCTAAACAAAAGAAAATGGCGGTAGTGTGTTGCTGTATGCTGGTTTTTCTGGGTGGATGTGCAGACCAGAGTACGGGAGCAGAGAAAACAGATAGTCTCGTTCAGGAAGAGATGTATTCGATCAATGGACAGGATATACAGATCAGCCTTCCGGAAGAGTTTGTATGCACAGAGGAATCCGGAGATCAGATTATTTTTGAGGGCCAGGACGGAAAAGTAATGATTTCTTATCTCGAGGAGCCGGAGATACGCTCAGAAAAAATGCCTGATACAGAGGAGGAGTGTGTAGAGCTTCACGAAGATGTGATTGGAAATTATCAGTACCAGGTAGATGATTTTCAAGTATATCCGGATGAAGGGACATATCAGACGACTGTGCGTTATCAGGAGGAGGATCAGCAAAAGTATTTTATTGCGGCAGGGAATTTTGATATTGATAACGGCTATGTGATCACATCTGTGATATCATCTGGTACAATGGAAAGAATGGAAGAAATTCAGAATGCAGTTTACAATGTAAAGATATTCAGAAACTAGAAATGATATGGGGGTAGAATAACAATGGAACAAGTCATTTACAAGGATAGAAAAAATACGGATTGTGCAAAATGGGATGGATTGAAAGAAAAATTCGGACAAGATGATCTCTTGGCAATGTGGGTTGCGGATATGGATTTTGAAGTACCGGTTTGTGTAAAGAAAGCGCTGCAGAAATATGTAGAGGAAGGCGTGTACGGATATTATCAGGTTCCGGATTCTTATTATGAGGCATTTATGAACTGGGAAAAAACGAACCATGATTATGAGGTAAAGAAGGAGTGGATCCGATTTTCCCCAGGTGTTGTTCCGGCTATCAACTGGCTGATTCAGATTCTGACAAAGAAAGATGACAGTATTCTGATTATGCCTCCAGTCTATCATCCATTTCGCGAAGGAATTCTTGCAAATGAGAGAAGGAAAATCGACTGTCCTTTGTGGATAGACAACGGCATATACAAAATGGATGTGGAAAACTTTGAGAAAAAAATCGTGGAAGAGGATGTAAAGCTCTTTATTTTGTGTTCTCCGCACAATCCGGTAGGGCGTGTCTGGACAGAGGAAGAATTAAGAGCGGTGCTGGAAATCTGTAAGAAGTATCAGGTATATGTGATCGCGGATGAAATTCACCAGGACATTGTGACAGGAGAGAGAAAGAAAGTAACTGCAGCAACGGTCGGTAAATACGATGAGATTCTTGTAACACTGACAGCGGCCACAAAAACGTTCAATCTGGCAGGATGTTCCAATTCTTTCGTGATCATACCAAGTGAGAAGATACGGACACAGTATGATGAATTTCTAAATTCCATGCACATGCTCAGCGGAAATACATTTGGTTATATTGCTGTGCAGGCTGCCTATGAAGGGGGCAGAGAATGGCTTGATAAAGTGCGGACGATTATCAAAGGAAATTATGAGAGGATGAAGGAGCTTTTTTCAGAGAAACTGCCGGAAGCGATCGTGTATCCGATGGAAGGAACCTATCTTGCGTGGATTGATCTGGGAGCGTACATCAAGAAAGAGGACATGAAAGAGATCGTGCAGAATAAGGCAAAGATCGCAGTAGATTTCGGAGACTGGTTTGGAGGAGAAGAATATGCATCGTTTATCCGTCTGAATTTGGCCACTAGACTCGAAAATGTGGAAGAAACCGTAAATCGATTGGAAGCTGCCCTGAAATAGGGCAGTTTTTTATGGAAAAGGAAATATGGAAATGACATTATATAAGCTGCTGAGACAGTATGGAGATTCTGACTATTATGGTTTTCACATGCCTGGACATAAAAGAAACAAGAAGTTTATGGAAGAGGATCTGCCATATGAAATAGATATTACAGAGATTGAAGGATTTGATGATCTCCATCACTGCGAAGGGATCATAAAACAGGCACAGGATAGAGCTTCCAGACTTTATGGAGCGGAGGAAACACATTTTCTTGTCAACGGGAGTACGTCCGGTATTTTGAGCGCCATAGGAGGCTGCACGAACCGGGGAGATTCTATCTTGATTTCCAGACACTGCCACAAGTCAGTATATCATGCGGTGGAGCTGTTTGGATTGAAGCCATACTATGTTTATCCGGAAAAGAGAACAGAAGAGATGGAACGATCTGTGTTAAATGGGCAGATTTATGCGGATACAGTGGACAGGATGCTGAAAGAGCATCCGGAGATACGGGCGGTGATGATCGTATCCCCAACTTACGATGGAGTGATTTCGGATGTTAGGAAAATTGCAGAGACAGCACATCGTCACGGAATTCCTCTGATTGTCGATGAGGCACACGGAGCCCATTTTGGATTTTGCGGATATTTTTCGGAAAATGCGAATAGACTTGGAGCAGATGTAGTGATCCACAGCGTACATAAGACGCTTCCTGCGTTGACTCAGAGCGCACTTTTGCATATCAACGGAAAAAGAGCCGACAGAAATAAAATAAAAAAATATCTTCAAATGCTGCAGTCCAGCAGCCCTTCGTATATTTTGATGGCGGGGATCGATGCGTGCATGCAGATGTTGGAGAACAAAGGAAAGCAGGAGTTTGAACGGTATGCAGAAGACCTTCAGGAACTTAGACAGGCACTTGGCCAAATGAGAAGTTTAAAACTGGAGTGTATTCCACAGTATGATCGATCAAAGCTTGTGTTATCCACAGCGGGGACTGACATATCCAGTCGGGATCTGGAAAAAATACTCCGGGAGAAATTTCATCTCCAGATGGAGATGACAGCCGGAGATTATGTCCTGGCTATGACGTCGCTGGCAGATACGAAAGAAGGATTGGAAAGGCTTAAAAATGCGCTTTTGGATATTGATAAGGGATTGACAAAACTTCAGGGGACTAAAGAGTGGTATGATCTTCCGGAAATGGAGCGCATATTGCTCCCATGGGAAGCGTCGGAGATTCGTGACAGGGAATTTCTCCCTTTTGAAGAGTGTGAAGGAAAGATCTGCCTTGAATATGCATATTTGTATCCGCCAGGGAGTCCTATTGCGGTTCCAGGTGAGCGGATTTCCAAAGAAGCAAAGGACCTTTTGATAAGATACAGAAACAAAGGATTTTCCATCCAGGGAACTGAAGAGGAAAACAGGATCGGAGTGTGGATAAATGGGTAAAATTTTTTATCTGATGGGGAAAAGCTCCTCTGGAAAAGATACAATATTTCAGGAAATAAAAAAGAAGATGCCGATGCTTCGGACAGTTACGTTATATACGACACGTCCGATGCGCGAAGGAGAAAAAGAAGGGCGGGAGTATTTTTTTACAGATGAGGAGACACTAAGGATGTTTCTCGAGAGCGATAAGGTAATTGAACTCAGGGAATATCAAACGATTCATGGAATCTGGAAATACTTTACGGCAGATGACGGACAGATCTGTCTGGATGATTCAAACTATCTTATGATCGGTACGCTGGATTCTTATGGAAAAATGCGGGCGTATTTTGGAGAAGAAAAGATCATGCCAGTGTATGTGGAAGTGGAAGATGGGGAGCGTCTGATGCGGGCTCTCCAGAGAGAACGCATGCAGGAAGAGCCGAAATATGCAGAGATGTGCAGACGTTTTCTGGCAGATACAGAAGACTTCAGCGAAGAGAAAATCAGGAGATACCGGATATCCGCAAGATTTGAAAATACTTGTCTGGACCGGTGCCTGGAAGAAATAATGCTATATATTCGCAATAATATGTGATATACTTATATTGGATTAAATTTACCATAATCAGGTATTGAGATAGAAAGTAAAGAAGGTGAACATTATGGCAGGATTTAAAGATGTTATAGGGCGTAAGGATCTTGTTTCTTATATTCAGAATACAATACAGAACAACCAGGTGTCTCATGCATATATATTTAATGGCGAGCGTGGGGCTGGAAAGAAAATGTTTGCCCAGCTTTTCGCTATGACTCTGCAGTGCGAGAAGGGGACGACAGAGCCTTGTAATGAGTGCCATTCGTGTCGGCAGGCCTTGAGCGGGAATCATCCGGACATCATCCGGGTTACCCACGAGAAGCCGAACACCATCAGTGTGGAAGACGTGCGTGTACAGATCAACAATGATATCATGATCAAACCGTACAATGGAAAGTATAAAATCTATATTGTACCGGACGCAGACCTGATGACAGTACAGGCGCAGAATGCACTGCTTAAGACGATCGAAGAGCCGCCGGAGTATGCAGTCATCATTCTTCTCACAGAGAATGCAGAAAGCCTTCTTCCGACGATCTTGTCAAGGTGCGTGGTGTTAAAGATAAAAAATGTGAAGGATACACTGATCAAAAAATATCTTATGGAGCAGATGCAGATACCGGATTATCAGGCAGATATCTGTACTGCATTTGCCCAGGGAAATATCGGACGCGCCATCATGCTGGCCACATCAGAACATTTTAACGAAATCAAAGAAGAGACGATCCAGCTGATGAAGCACATCAAGGAAATGGAACTTACCGATTTGGTAGAAGCAGTCAAGAGACTGTCCGGATATAAGATCGAAGTTTCAGATATTTTGGACCTGATCAGTGTATGGTACAGGGACGTCCTCCTTTACAAAGCGACGAAGGACATTAATGGTGTGATCTTTTCCGATCAGATGAAATATATCAAGGAGCGGGCAAATACCAGCTCTTATGAAGGGATAGAGATCATACTGAAAGGGATCGAGACGGCGAAGACACGTCTGAAAGCCAATGTCAACTTTGACCTGGTAATGGAATTATTGTTACTGACTATAAAGGAGAACTAAGATATGACAAGAATTATTGGAGTTCGGTTCCGGCCGGCCGGAAAGATTTACTACTTTGCGCCGGGAAAATTCCATATCAAAAAAGGACAGCAGGTTATCGTAGAGACGGCAAGGGGAATCGAGTTCGGCAATGTTGTGATGGGGCCAAGGGAAGTGGAAGACGATAAGATCACACAGCCTTTGAAGTCCGTGATCCGCCTTGCCACAAATGAGGATAGAAAAATAGAAGAAAGAAACAGGGAAAAAGAAAAGGAAGCTTTCCAGATTTGCCTTGAAAAGATCCGAAAGCATAAGCTGGCCATGAAGCTGATCGACGCGGAGTATACGTTTGACAATAACAAAGTGCTCTTTTACTTTACAGCGGACGGAAGGATTGATTTTCGTGAATTGGTAAAAGATCTGGCAGCTGTATTCCGTACAAGGATTGAACTTCGGCAGATTGGTGTCAGAGATGAGACGAAGATCCGCGGAGGGATTGGTATTTGCGGCCGTGAATTATGCTGCCACACTTATCTGTCTGAATTTGCGCCTGTGTCCATCAAGATGGCAAAGGAACAGAATCTGTCCCTGAACCCGACAAAGATTTCCGGCGTCTGCGGAAGGCTGATGTGCTGTCTCACAAATGAGCAGGAGACTTACGAGCAGCTTAACAGCAAACTTCCATCGGTAGGAGATACGGTCACTACACCGGAAGGGTTAAAAGGAGAAGTACAGAGCTTAAGCGTACTCAGGCAGCTTGTTAAAGTCGTAGTGACACTTGAAAATGATGAAAAAGAGATACGGGAATATAAAGCATCGGAGCTGAAGTTCCGCCAAAAGAGAAAGAAAAATGACATGCGTCTCTCCAAAGAAGAGATGAAAGAACTGGCTGTGCTTGAGAAGAATGAAGGGGCGTCAAAAATTGAGTAGCGGATATCTGAAAGAGGGCGAAAGACTGGACGACCTCCAGGTAAATGGATACGAGATCATCCAGAATCCCGGAAAATTTTGTTTTGGCATGGATGCAGTGCTGCTTGCGAGTTTTGCCAAAGTAAAAAAGGGAGAAAAAGTGCTGGATCTTGGGACAGGCACTGGAATCATCCCGATCTTGATGACAGTAAAGACCGATGGAGAAGACTTTACAGGGTTGGAGATACAAGAGGAAAGTGCCGACATGGCGAGACGTAGTGTCAAGCACAATCATCTGGAGGACAAAGTCCATATAGAGACAGGCGATATCAAAGAAGCGGCAGAGATCTTTAAAGCTGCTTCTTTTGATGTGATCACGACAAATCCACCGTATATGATCGGGCAGCATGGTATTGCGAACGCCAACAGTGCAAAGGCAATTGCAAGGCACGAGGTGCTTTGCACGCTGGATGATATTCTCAGGGAAAGTGCAAAACTGCTGAAATTTCATGGAAGGTTCTATATGGTACACCGTCCGTTTCGTCTGGCAGAGATCTTTTCCAGGATGACGGCATACGGTATTGAACCCAAAAGGATGAAACTTGTCCATCCGTATGTTGACAAGGAACCGAACATGGTCCTGATCGAAGGAAGCAACAAAGGAAATTCCAGGATCAAAGTGGAGCCGCCGCTGATCGTCTATAAGAAGGATGGAAGTTATACCGAGGAACTTTTGACCCAGTACGGGATGGGAAAGGCTTTGTAAAGAAGGAGAAAACATGGCAGGAACATTATATTTATGTGCGACGCCGATAGGAAATCTGGAAGATATGACTTTCCGGGCAGTCAGGATATTAAAAGAAGCGGATTTGATCGCTGCGGAAGATACAAGGAACAGTGTCAAGCTTCTGAATCATTTTGAAATACGGACACCCATGACAAGCTACCATGAATATAATAAGATTGAAAAAGGGAAAAAACTGGTGGAGAAGCTGAAGGAGGGAGCAGATATAGCCCTGATCACAGACGCGGGGACACCGGGAATCTCGGACCCAGGGGAAGAATTGGTAAAGATGTGTCTGGAGGAAGGAATCTCTGTCACATCGGTGCCGGGTGCATGTGCATGTATCACAGCTCTGACTATATCTGGGCTTCCTACAAGGCGCTTTGCATTTGAGGCATTTCTCCCACCGGACAAAAAAGAGAGAACCCGTATACTTGAGGAGATGAAAAAGGAAACAAGGACAATGATCCTTTACGAGGCTCCTCACAGGCTTGTGAAAACACTGGCGGAACTCATGGACAGTCTTGGCAACCGGAGGGCAGCAGTCTGCCGGGAGCTTACAAAAAAGCACGAGACAGTGTTTAATACTACCTTAAGTGAAGCGAAAACCTACTATGAGTCACATCAGCCGAAAGGGGAATGTGTGATCATCCTGGAAGGGAAAAGTCCTAATGAGATACGCCAGGAAGAACAGGCACGCTGGCAGGAGATGACGCTAGAGGAGCATATGGAATACTATCTCTCACAGGGAATCGACAAAAAAGAAGCGATGAAGAGAGCGGCAAAAGATCGTGGCGTCAGCAAACGTGAGATTTACCAGATGCTTCTGGAAAAATAAAAAACGGATTAGTCACCTTGTACAGAATCCCGAAAAATGTTTGTGCAATCATGCACTAGCGTTTTTCGGGAATTTTTTTTATACTATTTACATCGAGAAAACGGTAGTAATTTTTAGGAGGAAGCACCAATGGCAAGTTTATCATTGAAACATATCAATAAAGTTTATCCGAATGGATTCGAAGCCGTAAAAGATTTCAACCTTGAAATCGAAGACAAAGAATTCATCATTTTCGTAGGACCTTCAGGATGTGGTAAATCCACAACACTTCGTATGGTTGCAGGTCTGGAAGAGATTTCTTCCGGAGAACTGAAAATCGGAGATAAAGTTGTAAACGATGTAGAACCGAAAGACAGAGATATCGCGATGGTATTCCAGAACTATGCTCTGTATCCGCATATGACAGTATATGACAACATGGCATTCGGACTTAAATTGAGAAAAGTTCCGAAACCGGAAATTGACAAGATGGTTCGTGAAGCAGCAAAAATCCTTGACCTGGAAAAACTGCTTGACCGTAAACCGAAGGCTCTTTCAGGTGGACAGAGACAGCGTGTTGCTATGGGACGTGCGATCGTTCGTAACCCGAAAGTATTCCTTATGGACGAACCTCTTTCCAACTTGGATGCAAAACTGAGAGGTCAGATGCGTATCGAGATCTCTAAACTGCATCAGAGATTAGGTACAACAATTATCTACGTAACACATGACCAGACAGAAGCTATGACACTTGGTACAAGAATCGTAGTTATGAATGCTGGTGTTGTTCAGCAGGTAGATACTCCAAGAAAACTGTATGATGAACCGTGCAACCTGTTCGTAGCAGGATTCATCGGATCTCCGCAGATGAACTTCCTTGATGCAAAATGTGAAGTATCCGGAGATAAAGTATTACTTAACGTTGGACCAGCTAAGATCGAACTTCCTCCGGCAAAAGCAAAGAAACTCATCGAGGGAGGATACGCTGGAAAGACAGTTGTACTTGGTATTCGTCCGGAAGACGTACATGATGAACCGATGTTCATCACAGCTTCTCCGAACACAGTGATCGAAGCTACAATCCGTGTATACGAAATGCTCGGTGCAGAAGTTTACTTACACTTTGATTACGAAGGAGCAAACATGACAGCTCGTGTGGATCCTAGAACAACAGCAAGAACAGGCGACACAGTGAAGTTTGCATTCGATGCTGAAAAGATTCATGTCTTTGATAAAGAAACAGAAATGACAATCACAAACTAATTGGCATTAGTCCATTTCAGGAGCGCTTTTTAGCGCTCCTTTTATTTTATTTATCTCTTATCAGGGGTTGACTTTTTGGAAAAAAATAGGTATAGTGTAATTTAGTAAAAGGGAGTAACCGACGGCATTATACCAGTCGTTACAGGTTCGTCAGTACGGCAGAATATTCTGCCCGGATCGAGTATGAAACGGTGAGACTTTTACTGCATGTTGTAATGCAGTAAAGGTCTTTTTCTATTGTCCGATGCATTACAAAGCAGGAAACTGTGAACCCTATTACAAGAAACAAGGAGGAAAAAAATGAAACAGTATTATCAGATGGAGACGGATGAGGTCAAAAAACAGGTAAACGGTTCATTGGAGCCGCTTACAGACGCAGAAATCCGTGCACACCAGGAGAAGTACGGACCGAATGAACTTCAGGAAGAGAAGAAGAAAAGCGTGGCTATGATTTTCCTGGAACAGTACAAAGATTTTCTCGTCATCATACTGATTGTTTCTGCTATTATTTCTGGATTTATGGGCGATATGGAGAGTGCGATCGTTATTTTGATCGTTATCACGATCAATGCCATCCTCGGAACAGTCCAGACGATCAAGGCAGAAAAATCATTGAACAGCTTGAAAAAATTATCCGGACCGGAAGCAAAGGTTCTGAGAAATGGAGCAGTAACCCATATTCCATCCAGAGAAGTAACAGTTGGAGATATTGTTTTCCTGGAAGCGGGAGATTTGGTGCCTGCAGATGGTAGGATCATCGATCAGGCCAGCTTGAAAATTGATGAGAGTGCTCTTACCGGAGAAAGTATTCCGGTTGAGAAGAGTACAGACGTCATCGAAGGGGAGACTTCTCTTGGGGATCGTGTAAATATGGCTTATTCCGGAAGCTTTGTTACTTATGGACGCGGAACCGTTTTTGTGACGGGAACCGGTATGGAAACGGAAGTAGGAAAGATTGCATCCTTGTTGAAGACAACATCGGAGAAGAAGACACCTTTACAGGTAAATCTGGATCAGTTTGGACAGAAGCTGTCCATTATCATCCTGATTTTCTGTGCGTTCCTGATGGTTATCAATATCGTAAGGGGCGGATCGTTCGGAGATGCATTCCTGTTTGCTGTAGCGCTCGCAGTCGCAGCGATTCCGGAAGCGCTGAGTTCTATCGTGACGATCGTACTTTCTTTTGGTACACAGAAGATGGCAAAAGAACATGCTATCATCCGGAAACTGCAGGCAGTGGAAGGTTTAGGAAGTGTTTCAGTTATCTGTTCTGATAAGACAGGAACATTGACACAGAACAAAATGACAGTAGAAGCATGCTATATTCCTGGAAAAAGCATGGAGAAAGCTCATATCGACACAGATGATGGGGATGTACAGCTTCTCATGAAATCAAGTGTACTCTGCAGCGATGCCAAAATTGTGAATGGAGAAGAAATAGGAGATCCGACAGAGACAGCGCTTGTAAGCTTTGTTTCTGATTTTCAGATGGATGCGGAAAAAATCAGGGAGGAACATGAACGGCGTTCAGAAGTTCCTTTCGACAGTGACCGAAAATTGATGTCCACAGTCCATGAAATGGAAGATGGAGTGATCATGATCGTCAAAGGTGCGGTTGATGTAATCTCTGGAAGAATGGAAAGTATCCGTAAAAATGGAAAAGAAGTAAAAATTACAGATGAAGACCGTAAGGAGATTGCGGAGGCGAACCAAGCATTCTCAAGACAAGGGCTTCGTGTACTGGGATTTGCATATAAAAAATTGGATCAGGTAAAGGGAATAACGGAAAAAGATGAAACAGATCTTACCTTCCTTGGATTGATTGCAATGATGGACCCGCCGCGTGTGGAATCCAAAGATGCGGTTGCTGAGTGTATCCGCGCAGGTATCAAACCAGTCATGATCACTGGAGACCACAAGGTTACAGCAGCGGCTATCGCAAAGAGAATTGGTATTTTGAAGGATGAGTCCGAGGCATGTGAAGGTGCAGTGATCGAAAATCTTTCCGATGAAGAACTGAAAGATTTCGTGGAAAAGATTTCCGTGTATGCCCGTGTGTCACCGGAACACAAGATCCGTATCGTTAAGGCATGGCAGGAAAAAGGAAATATCGTATCAATGACAGGGGATGGTGTCAACGATGCACCTGCTCTGAAACAGGCAGACGTCGGAGTTGCAATGGGAATTACCGGAAGCGAGGTAGCGAAAGATGCGGCTTCCATGGTACTCACGGACGATAACTTTGCGACAATCGTAAAAGCGGTAGAGAATGGACGAAATGTATACAGAAACATCAAAAGTTCCATTCAGTTCTTACTGTCCGGCAACTTTGGTGCAATCCTGGCTGTCCTGTATGCTTCTATCGCAGGACTTCCGGTACCGTTTGCACCAGTGCATTTGCTTTTTATCAACCTTCTCACGGACAGCCTTCCGGCTATCGCACTTGGTCTGGAGCCGCACCGTTCCGATGTTATGGATGAAAAGCCTAGAAGAAAAGATGAGTCCATTTTGACAAAAGATTTCCTTGTAAAGATCGGGACAGAAGGTCTCTCCATCGGTATCATGACAATGATCGGATTTATGATCGGATATACGAGTGAAGGAGCGCTTCTGGGAAGTACGATGGCTTTTGGAACACTATGTCTGTCACGACTGGTACATGGTTACAACTGCAAGTCAGATAAACCGATGTTGTTCCACAAAGGATTTTTCAACAATATTTATCTTCAGGGCGCATTTATGATCGGTTTTGTCCTGATTACAGCGGTTCTTACAGTGCCGTTTTTACAGTCTGTATTTAGTGTTGTAACATTAAGCATGTCTCAGCTATTAACAGTATATGGACTGGCACTTTTGAACTTGCCGGTCATCCAGTGTCTGAAAGCAATCCGCGCCAGACTCAAATAAAGGGGAGATTCTATGGAATTAAATCATGAGAACATGAAAAAGATCAGACAGCTCATCGTATTTACAGCACTGCTCATCGTATGTTTGTGGCAGTATTCGATTGTATTTGATGCGTTCAGATTCGTGTTTGGCGTATTGTTTCCGTTTATTCTTGGCGGTGCGATCGCTTTTGTCGTCAATGTGCCGATGCATTTTATTGAGGAAAAGCTGTTCAATGATGCAAGAAAAGGGAGATCCAAAGCAGCAAGAAAGCTTGCGAGACCAGTAAGTTTTATATTGACTCTTATGCTGGTAATCGGAGTCATTATGGTGGTAGCGTTTGTAGTAATACCACAGCTTACTGGAACTTTCGTAAGACTTGGGGCAAGCATTCAGGCATTTATTCCGAAAGTACAGGAATGGGCAAATAATTTCTTCCACGATAATAAAGAAATCATGTCTTACGTCAACCAGCTTGAGTTCAAATGGGACAAGATTTTCGAAGTGATCATGAACTGGTTCACAAGCGGAGCCGGAAGCATACTGGAATCCGGTGTGGCGGCTGCGAAAAATATTGTAAGCGGATTTGCAACCTTCTTTATCGCATTTGTGTTTGCCTGCTACATTCTTCTCCAAAAAGAAAAGCTGAAAGTACAGGCAAAGAAGGTATTGTATGCCTTTGTGAGAAAAGGAAGAGCGGAGGCGGCTGAGGAAGTATTTTCTCTGACGTACCGGACTTTCTCCAGTTTCCTCGCAGGACAGTGTCTGGAAGCTGTTATACTGGGAACGATGTTCGTGATCGCCATGTCTATCTTTAAAATGCCGTATGCGCTTTTGATCGGTATTTTGATCGCCTTTACAGCGCTGATCCCGATCTTTGGGGCATTTATCGGCTGTGCGATCGGAGCATTCCTGATCTTCATGGTAGATCCGATAAAAGCATTCTGGTTTATCATCATGTTCCTTGTTCTCCAGCAGATAGAAGGGAACCTGATCTATCCGCACGTGGTAGGGGGAGCTGTCAGGCTTCCGTCTATCTGGGTGCTGGCAGCAGTGAGTATCGGCGGAAGTCTCATGGGAGTTGTGGGCATGTTGGTATTCATACCGATTGTTTCGGTTCTCTATGCATTGTTCCGTGAGATCGTTTATCTGAAGTTAAAACAAAATCATATTACGGAAGAAGATATATCGTAAGGAACAAATTTCATAATTCGACAAAAGGAACCATTTACCTCCTGTTTCATAGCCTGATAGTGAGGAAGACAAATTTCTTCTTATCAGTAAAACAGGAGGTAATATTATGGGTATTACAAATTCTAACAAAGAGATCAATGTCTCGCAGGTTAACTGTGACGGAACGTTCAAAGTGACTCTGGCCCTTGCGGCATCTCCGGATATCTCCGAAAATCCGACAGATATCGTCCTCATTCTGGACCGTTCTGGAAGTATGACAGGAAGTCCCCTTACAAACTTGAAATTAGGGGCAGAAACATTTATCGATATTATTGATGAAGCTACCGATGGTACACAGGATGGACAGATTGGATCAGGAAGCCATATCGGTATCGTAAGTTTTTCCAGCAGTGCTGTAGCCGATACACAGCTTATCACTTCCGTAGCAGATTTAAAAGCTGCTGTAAATGCGTTGTCTGCAGGAGGTTCCACAAACCATGCGGATGCTTTTTCTACTGCGGCGGCATTGTTTGATCCAACATCCACAAATGCAAAAGTAATTGTCATGTTTACGGACGGAAAGACAACATCAGGACTTCCGCCGGCTCCGATTGCAGCGGCTATCAGAGCTTCCGGTATTGTCATTTACTGTATTGGTCTTGTAGGAGACGATGGGATCGATGTGAATGTTCTCAATGACTGGGCGACAGATCCGGATTCGTCGCATGTAGCAGTCACTCCGGATGATGCCCAACTGGAAGATTTGTTTGCCGACCTGGTAGCTAATATTTCAAAACCAGGAGCTACCAATATCGTGATCGATGAAACGGTAAATCCGGACTTTACAATTATCAGTGTCAACATGCCGACAAAGGGAACGGCCATGACAATCAATGCGCATTCATTGCAGTGGAAGATTCCGGAGTTAGGAGTTAGTGGAAATGAGGGAGCGTCTCTTGAATTTTATGTCAAACATACTGGCCAGATGTCGGGAAACCTTCCTGTCAATCAGTCTATCTCTTATGTAGACACAGAAGGCAACGCAGTAACTTTCCCGAACCCATCTGTGCAGGTAGATTGCGGCATTATCGTAGATCCGGAACCTTGTCCGATACCGGTAGATTTGAAATTGGAAAAATGTCAGGATTCTCTTATAGTAGACTTAGGGGATGTATATTTGGAATCGCTTGGCCGTATTGTACAGATTAACCTGACAGTTAAGAATGTATGTCCGCATAAGAGGGTTGCGCTTGGAGTCATTTTGACGGAAGAAGATAAGAAACACATGGAACATCAGAGAGGTATGAAAGCGATCACAATACCTGCGCACAATTATCCAAACTGTAGGGATGTGCAGGTAAAATGCATTAAATTTGTTCTTCCGGAGGACTTAAATGTATCAGGTGGTTCGGGCCAGTCATTGTGCAGCGAACGGAACCTGCGTGTGCGAGTGATAGCTAACTATATCGACACAGATTTCAGGTGTTGTGATTCCACTGTTGTGTTCTGAAAATAATGCAAGAGAGTTTTGGTAAAGTAAGAAATAGAGAGAGAATGACATATTGACGTTTGAACCTTGCATACAATAAGAAAAAAGCAGGGAGAACAGAAGATATGATGAATGTTTTGTGGGCGGGGATGATCCTTGTGGGAATCATTTTCGCCTCTTTTACAGGAAGGATACCGGATATTACTGAGGCGGCGCTGGATTCTGCCAAAGAGGCGGTTACGCTTTGCATCACGATGGTTGGGATCATGTCCTTCTGGACCGGTCTTATGGAGATCGCATCCCGAGCGGGGATGATAGAGCACGCATCCAGAGGGCTGAAACCATTTATAAAATTTTTGTTTCCTCAGATTCCAAAGGGACATAAGGCGGGAGAGCACATCACGACGAACATCATCGCCAATGTTCTGGGTCTTGGCTGGGCTGCCACGCCGGCCGGCCTGAAAGCAATGGAGGAGCTTTCGAAGCTGGAGGAGGACAGAAGAGCCGGCAGGGCTTTGGGACCGATCAGAAAACAGGGGATAGCCAGCAACGAGATGTGCAATTTCCTGATCCTGAATATCTCATCCTTACAGCTGATTCCGGTCAATGTCATTGCATTCCGGAGTCAATACGGGAGCGTGGACCCTGCGGCAATTGTGGGAGCAGGGATTGTGGCAACGACAATCAGTACGGCAGCAGGGATCCTGTTCTGCAAGATCATGGATCGGAAGAAGACCCGGAGGGCGTAGTGCTTTCCGGGTCTTTGATATGTTTTTTAGTAATATTATGTGATATGATGATATATAAGATAAAGTTAACCGTCAATATAGTGCACGCTGAGACAGAATGTCTTTTGAGCCGCAAAAAGCCTGACAGTTATATTCATGCTGATGTGGAGTTTGAGGATGGAGAAGGAAAAGGAGCGATATGAGCGGAGAAAGATGGAAGCAGGACATCCTGCAGAGAATTGGCGATTTTAAATTGACTGAGATTGGCGTTTTTTATCCGACTCTGAATGGCGAAAATCGCCCGACGCTAACACCAGAATGATGGACATCATATCCCTCATAATAGAATGTACATCCGTCCCGTCTTTGACCTTCACATTGTTTTCCTTCAAGTAGTTGCCCATCATTTCACGAAGGGCTGCTTTTTGTGGGGAATCCTTTTTCCTTGCCATAAAATAAACCTCCAAACTGGTAAGTCTATCTTACATCAGTTTGAAGGTTTACACAAACTTTGGGATACTCCCTAATATGCTTCGACAAATATTATAAGCGATTTTGCTTAGAATTTCAAGATACCAAGCAAAGCTTCCCATCTCTCCACCAAGCAAAGCTTCCCATCTCTCCGCAAAATTTATTTGCGAATGGTCACAATTAAGTCCTTAACATCTATTAAGATTTCCTGTTTGCATTTTGGGCAGTAAAGAGGAAAATTTTTGATTTCCATATCCTTTCTTATTTTAACACGAGTTTTATTTTGGCATATATGACACAACAACCACTGTATATTTTCAGCCATAATTTTATTTACCTATCTTGTTCTAATATCAATGACAATTTTAAGGAAATATTGCCCTTATCTCGTCAACCTATTGAACTTCCAATTAAGAACAATCAAACCGAGGATAAGTATTAGCGGAAATGCAGTTGCAACAAGTAGCCCTATTTTAAGATTACCACCAGCCATATCGGAAATGCTGCCGACCATTGCAGGGCTTACGGTCGCACCTAAATCTCCAGCCAAAGCTAAAAGTGCGAACATAGCGGTACCGCCTCTTGGGCACTTCTGGGAAGAAATGCTGATAGTGCCCGGCCACATAATGCCAACCGAAATGCCGCAAAATGCACAGCCTGCCAGCCCAATAGTCGGTAAAGAGGACAGAGATGCCATCAAGTAGCAGATCACACATAACATGCCGCACGCCAACATAGTCCTGGTCAAGTCCAGCTTCTCACTCATTTTTCCATATAGAGTTCGGGATATTCCCATAAACACTGCAAATAAGCAGGGACCTGCCAGATCACCCACAGTTTTAGAAACACCCATTGCCGACTCTGTGAATGCGGATGCCCATTGCGCCATAGCTGCTTCGGATGCACCGGAGCATACCATAAGCAGTATCAGCAACCAAAACAGTGGTAATCTATGTAGCTGACTGAGACGCATACTCTCGCCATCATCTATCAACCGTTCAATAGGACAGGTAATAAAATTGAAAGCATTATATAACGGCACCACTGCCCAAATCAATGTAAGTATTTTCCAGTTTGCTACGCCAAATACTGTAAAAAAGAGCGTCGAGCCCAAAATCACACCCACTGCACCCCAACAGTAAAAAGAGTGCAACAAACTCATCATACCTTCTTTATTTTCAAAGGGGCAGGCTTCGACAATAGGACTTACTAATACTTCAATAAGACCACTACCCATAGCATAAAGTACTACTGCAATTAAAATTCCTAAAAATGGGCCAGGAAGTAGTTCCGGCAGAATAGCCAGTAAAACAAGACCTACCGCAGACAGCACCTGCGATGATACTACGCAGATGCGGTATCCTATTTTATCCACAAATTTAGTGGCTGCAAAATCAATTAGAAATTGTGTTAAATAGAATGTAAGCGGAATCAGCGCAATCTTTTCCAGTCCAATCCCATAGGTATTCTTGAATGTTAAAAACAAGAGTGGTGTGAAGTTCGCAGATATAGCTTGGGTAACAAAGCCGAGATAGCAAGCTATAAGAGTTTTTTTGTAGTTCTTTTGCCTGGTCATGACTACTCCTTTATGGTTAATGTAATATTATACTTGAATTGATTATATCATCATAATCAAGCTTAATAAAGACACAGAAAACCCAAATATAAGCACTATTTACCCAAAGTGCGGGTTTGACTGGGTGTATATCCATAGGTTTGCTTAAATTGGCGGCTGAAATAATTTACAGAATTAAAGCCGCAGGAATAGCTGATCTCCCGAAGTGTCAGCGTCACATCATTAAGCATACTGTGTGCAATTTGAAGCCGGTATTGAATAAGTGCGTCCATAGGTGAACATCCCATATATGTGTTAAAACAACGACCTGCTTCGCTGCGACTGATATTGGCAGAATCGGCAATATCTTCGAGTGTGACAGCTTCAGCATAATGCTCGTAGATATATGAGAGCATCTTTTGGATGCGTATTTGGGCATTGATTTGTATGCGTGTAGTTTCGAATTTAGGCAAATCTTCAAAATTCGAGAATATATATTCAAATATACCGCTAAGTTCACGTTGAACAGCCATTTCGTAACATTGGCTTTGTTCATACATCTGACAGTAAATATTTTTCACTGAACAATTTACCTCGTTATGCCAACCATTTTTATGTTTAAACACGATAAAAGGTAATGTATCACAGCAAGCTATGGGATGAATATATTTTTTGTAGATTGCACTGGTTTCAGGTGCAATCACAGCACCGGAAAAGACGATGTTTGGCATCGGATCAGGAACATCGCCGGACAACTGCTTTATTCCATGCAGCATATTTCTGTTAACAAATATGCTGTCACCTACCTCCAGTATGATGTGTTGCCTGCCAACTTGAAAGTCCAAGACACCACTTACCGCAGTGGCAATTTCAAAGTCATGATGCCAGTGTAAAGGACCAGCCCAGTTTGGCAGTGTGGCCAGTTCATCATGAAAATAGGAGATAGGAAAGACTGTACCGTCATGCGGTATTTGTTCTCATAGTTGATGATCAAGTATTATCGGCATTATTCGTCACTCCAAGGTAAAGGGTTGCTATTTGTTCCTAAATATATATTGTACCAAGTCGCTGGCGCGACGGCTAGTGCAAGGTACATAATTCCGCTACTTTTTCAAAAAAAATAGCAGTTTTTGTATTTATGTTGTATTGTTGAGTTACCACACTTAACATTTGACATATACACAAGAACTGCTATGATTAGTTTAACATGGATTTTTAAACTCAACAACCTCATATCTTATCTTTTTCCAAGATCACCCCCTTGAAAGAACTTTCTCTCATTTATTAAATTACATTCTTTCAAGGAGGTTCCGTCATGGACTATTTAAATGTTTACCGGGAGATGATCTCCCTTCGTGGTCTTACTGACCACACTGTAAAATCTTATTCTACTTACATCCGTTCTTACCTGGATTACCTTCACACGCTTCTTCACAAACAGCCGGAAGACGTTTCCTGGGATGAACTCAGGGATTTTATCCGCTGGCTTCAGAAAGAGCGGGCCCTTTCTGACCGTACAATCAACCACTGTATCTCACAGCTCCGCTTCTTTACCATGTATGTCCTGCACAAACCTTGGGATCCGACCCAGCTTCCTATGCGGAAATTCGATTCCTTTCTTCCCTTTGTCCCCACTCAGAAGGAAGCGGAACTTTTTATCTCTACGCTTTCAGACCTGAAGCCCAAAGCTATGGTTGCTCTCATGTATTCTGCCGGTCTCAGGGTTGGGGAAGTCTGCAGTCTCCGTTACCGTGATATCCAACGGAAAAATATGCGGATCCATATCGCACATTCAAAAAACCGTTCAGACCGCTATGCCGTCCTTTCTCAAAAAGCGCTGGATTGAAGCGAGTATGACGAGATCAGAGACAATATGCTTGGCTGGGATATTACAGATTATGGACTCGGGAAATGGAACGAAGTTGGATTTGCGCTGATCACACTTCGCAACGGAAACCAGAAAAATCCGGAAAAGTATAAGAAAGTATATGCAGAAAAGCTTCTGATGCTGAAAGAAGGACAGCATTCTCCGATGCATTTCCACTGGAACAAATCAGAGGATATCATCAATCGAGGCGGAGGAACTTTGATCATCCATCTGTACAACGATAACGGAGAAGGGGAACTGGATGATACAGATGTACTGGTCCATTCAGACGGACGGGAATACTATGTAAAGGCCGGGACAGGAGTCGAGCTCCAGCCAGGAGAAAGTATTACACTCTGGCCGCACCAGTATCATGATTTCGATGTAAAAACCGGAACCGGAGATGTTCTGATCGGCGAGGTTTCCATGTGCAACGATGATACAACGGACAATCGGTTCTATGAAGAAGTAGGACGATTTCCGGAAATCGAAGAAGACGAAGAGCCATATAGACTTTTGTGCAACGAATACCCTCGCGGTTAAAAAACTGATTATAAAACGCCCCACATTCTTTTGCTGAGCAAAGAGTGCGGGGCGTTTTTACGTTCATCGATTGTCCATTTTAGCAAATTTGCAAAACCCAACATTTGGACAAATTGTTCCGACATGGTAATCTGGATTTCATATAAAAAGAATGTATAATAAGGGATAAGAAAAAACAGGGAATCAAAAAAGGAGGAACGTGTGACATGCCGATCCGTTATCACGAAGCGACAAAGGAATTTCATTTATATAACGACAAAGTAAGTTACATTATAGCAGTCCTGAAAAATGGACATCTCGGACAGGTTTATTTTGGAGGAAAGCTGCATGACAGAGAGAGTTTCCAGCATTTGTTGGAATTTCGGCCGAGACCGATGTCTGTCTGCGTATACGAAGGGGATCTGACGTATTCTATGGAACATATCCGACAGGAGTATCCAGTGTATGGAGCTGGAGATATGCGATATCCCGCCCTGGAGATCCTGCAGGGAAATGGCAGCAGGATCACGGATTTTGTATACAAAGGGCATCAGATTTATGATGGCAAACCTGTTCTTGAGGGGCTTCCGGCTACCTACACGGAAAATGAGGGGGAAGCGACGACGTTGGAGATCTATCTGGAAGACCAGCTGATCGAAACGAAGATCACGCTGTACTACACGATATTTGAGGCGCTTCCTGCCATTGCCCGCAGCGCCAAGATCCGATATGAAGGGAAAGACAGTGTGATCATAGATCGGGCCATGAGTATGAGTGTGGATCTGCCGGATATGGACTATGAAATGATCGAATTGACCGGCGCCTGGTCGCGGGAGCGGGCGGTCAAGACGAGAAGGCTGGAGCATGGCGTCCAGGGAATCTACAGTATGAGAGGATTCAGCAGCCATCATTACAATCCTTTTCTTGCGCTGAAACGTCCTCAGACGACAGAAAGAAACGGGGAAGTATACGGGTTCAGCCTTGTGTACAGCGGAAACTTTCTGGCCCAGGCGGATGTAGATACGTACGATACGACGAGAGTGACAATGGGAATCCATCCGGATCGTTTTTCCTGGAAGCTGGAACACGGGGACAGTTTTCAGACTCCGGAGGCTGTGATGGTCTATTCGGAAAGCGGCCTCAATGGGATGAGTCAGACTTACCATCAGCTTTACCGGGAGCGGCTTGCAAGAGGGCCGTGGAGAGATCGTGTCCGCCCTATCCTTATCAACAACTGGGAAGGCACTTATTTTGATTTTAATGAAGAAAAGCTTCTTCATATCGCAGATACGGCAAAAGAACTGGGCGTGGAGATGTTTGTCCTGGACGATGGGTGGTTTGGAAATCGAGACGATGACAGACGGTCTCTTGGAGACTGGTATCCAAATGAAAGGAAGCTTCCGGAAGGGATCAAAGGTATCGCGCAAAAGATCGAGGCCAAAGGGCTGAAGTTTGGTCTGTGGTTCGAGCCGGAGATGGTCAATATGGACAGCGATCTCTACCGTACACATCCGGATTGGATCCTGGCTACGCCGGGAAGAAACATTTCTCACGGAAGAAATCAGTATGTATTGGATTTTTCAAGGGAAGAAGTGGTGGAGGCCATTTACGGACAGATGAAGAAGATTTTGAGCGAGGCTCCGATTTCCTATATTAAATGGGACATGAACCGGAGTATGTCGGAAGTGTATTCGGCTGTCGCGAAACCGGAAGAGCAAGGGAAAGTCATGCACAAGTATATTCTTGGGGTATACAGACTGTATGAAATGCTGATCCAGGAATTTCCGGACATCCTGTTTGAATCCTGCGCAAGCGGCGGAGCCAGATTTGATCCGGGAATGATGTACTATGCGCCGCAGTGCTGGACATCAGATGATACAGATGCAGTGGAGCGTTTGAAGATCCAGTATGGGACCTCTTTTGTGTATCCGGTAAGCAGTATGGGAGCACATGTATCTGCGGCTCCGAACCATCAGCTTCTCCGGAATACGTCTCTGGAAATGCGGGCAGGTGTGGCATATTTCGGAACATTTGGGTATGAGCTGGATCCGTGCAGCCTGTCTCAGGAGGAGAAGGATGAGATCCGGGAGCAGATCGCGTTTATGAAAAAGCATAGGAAACTGATCCAGTATGGGACTTTCTACCGTCTGGAAAGTCCGTTTGAAGGTAATACGGCAGCCTGGATGGCCGTGTCCGAAGATGGGCAGGAGGCTCTTGTCGGATATTACCGCATCCTGCAGCCGGTAAACGGGCCATACCGCAGGCTTCGCCTGGAAGGACTTTGTAAGGACAGGCTGTACCAGGTAGAAGGAAAGGCGGAAGCTTTCTTTGGAGATGAATTGATGAAAGCAGGACTTGTTGTGTCGGATTCCGCCAGCGGAGAAAACAAAGAAAAATATAATGGAAAAAACGGAGACTTTCAGGCAAAAATCTATTATCTCAGCTCTGTGAAATAAAGTTTTTCGTCCTTATGGGGATCTTGGCGGCTGAGTCCGCCTTTTTCCCCCTTCTTTTCTTTTCGATAGAGCGTAGGGGAAAGCCCGGTTATTTTTTTGAATGCCTTTGTGAAGGCATAGTTTCCCGAATAACCACAGGAGCAGGCGATGTGCTGAATCGGGAGATCCGTATTTAAAAGGAGCTCAGTGGCCTTTGTGATCCGGTACTTCATGAGAAACTGCTGAGGAGAAAAGTGGACGGTCTTCACGAAAAGTTCTGTAAGGTAGCTGCGGTTGAGAGAGAGATAATCCGCAATCTCCTGGACGGATACAGGATTTTGATAATTTTTGTGGATATACGAGATAGCCTGATTCACGTACATATCCGCCATTGTTTCGTTTTTCCGGAGAGGAAGCGTCGTCTTTTTGATCAGCAGGGAAAGAAACTGGAGAAGTACCCCCTGGATATATACTTCGTTGTGATAACTGATTTTATTGTGGTCAAGGATGTCCAGAATGTAAGATTTTGCCTTTTTTGTATCCGGACAGGAAAAGATCGGGAGATCCTGCTGGATACCGATAAGCTCGAGAAATTCCGGAAGTCTTGGCCCGTCAATGGAAATCCACACATAAGTCCACGGATCTTCACGGTCAGCCTGATAAAAGGAAATCTTGCCGGGCTGGATCAGAAAACCCTGTCCGGCTTCTATCGGAAAGCTTTCTTCGCCGGAAAAGAAGGTGCCTTTACCTTCCGTACAGATGTGAAAAATATAGGAATCTCTTACTGCGGGACCATAAGAATAGAGAGGGGAACATTCCTGTATGCCGCAGAAAAGGGTGTAGATGTCGTGAAAGATGCTGTTGTCAAATTCAGAAAAAGAATAAAGAAAATCCATCGCTGTACCTCATTTTGATTTCATCATAAAATTACTTGCTGAAAATCAGTTGTGAAAAGCATAGCATGGGAAACGACAAAAGTAAACCGATCTTCCGCCGCTTCGATATTTTTCTAAAAAGAAGATTGCGAAAAGAAAACCCACAAGGTAAAATGGAATGATGTGAGCTGAAACAGAAAAGGGGAGGAGAACGATGCAGAATAATATGACAGCAGGAAGTCCGGCGAAACTGATCTTCCAGTTTACGGTTCCGGTCTTCATCGGAAATGTATTTCAGCAGTTTTACAGTATGGTGGATGCGGTCATTGTAGGGAAATTTGTGGGGACGAAGGCACTTGCCGGCGTCGGAGCCACCGGGACGATCAATTTTCTTATCATCGGTTTTTTGATCGGAATGACGGCAGGATTTACCGTACTTACCGCACAGCGGTTTGGAGCAGGGGATATGGACGCCATGAGAAAAACGGTGGCGTCGGCGGCAATCCTGTCTATTATCATGTCAGTCATCATTACCGCGGTAAGCATGCTGGGGATGCGAAGTCTTTTGATTTTTATGAACACACCAGACGATATTTTTGAACATGCATACGGGTATATCATGATTATCTGTGCGGGAATCTTTGCGCAGGTGCTATATAATCTGCTATCCAGTATTTTGAGAGCTCTGGGAAACAGTAAGACACCGCTTTACTTTCTGATTTTGGCAGCTCTTTTGAATATTGTACTGGACTTAGTGTTTATCATTGTCTTTCATATGGGAGCCGCAGGGGCGGCCTATGCGACCGTCATTTCCCAGGGGGTATCCGGAGCTGCATGTCTGATCTATATCAAACTGAAAGTGCCGGTTTTGCATCTGAAAAGGGAAGACTGGAAGATGGATCCACATCTTCTGAAAATCCAGATGGGTATCGGTTTTCCTATGGCTCTCCAGTATTCGATCACGGCGATCGGAGCTATGATGGTACAGTCTGCTTTAAATCTGCTTGGGTCCACGGCTGTGGCGGCGTTTACTGCGGCAAGCAAGATCGAGCAGATCGTGACCCAGGCTTATGTGGCTCTGGGAACAGCCATGGCGACATACAGTGCCCAAAATATGGGTGCCGGTAATGTACGGAGGATCCGAAAGGGATTTCGTGCCGGTACATGGATCGGGGCAGTTTATTCCGTGATCGTTGGTATATTGCTTGTGTTGTTTGGACATTACCTGACTTATCTCTTTGTGGAAGCGGCAGATGTACCGACAGTCATAGGACAGGTACGGATCTACCTGATCTGTGTGGCAGTATTCTTTATCCCTCTTACGGTGGTCAACCTGTACCGGAATGGAATACAGGGGATGGGATATGGAATCCTTCCGATGATGGCGGGAGTCGCAGAGCTGATTGGAAGAGGAGTCGTGGCGGTCATAGCTTCGAGAAAGCACAGCTATGTGGGCGCGTGTCTTGCAAGTCCGATGGCCTGGGTGCTGGCCGGCGGCCTGCTTTTGATCATGTATTTCTGGATCATGCGGAATCTTGAACAGACAATGGGAAATTAGGAGCATAGACAAGAGCTGTCTGTGCGTATAATAAAGGGATGATAGGATTTGGGGGAATAGATGAAGTTTCTTTTATTCTTGTCCGAATGCATCGTCCCTTTTTTGATTTTTATCGTGGTCGCTTATGGAATGATGGAGAGAGTTCACGTATATGAGTCGTTTATCGGGGGCGCAAAAAGCGGATTTCGGACAGTAATCGGCATCATGCCGACACTCATAGGTCTGATGGTAGCGGTGGGGATTCTGAGAGCATCCGGGTTTCTCGATTTTGTGGCCCAAGGGATCGGAAAAGTTTCAGACAGGATCGGATTTCCAGGCGAACTCGTACCGCTTTCGGTCGTCAAGATGTTTTCATCATCGGCGGCAAACGGACTTTTGATCGATCTATACAAAGAATTCGGCACGGATTCCTACATAGGACGGATCGCATCCATATCGATGGCTTGTACGGAGACAATCTTTTATACGATGTCGGTATACTTTATGACCGCCAGAATAAAAAAGACGAGGTATACACTGGCAGGTGCTCTCATTGCCACACTGGCAGGTCTTGCCGCCAGTGTATGGCTGGCGGGGATGATGTGATGCTGGAATTAGAAAAAGCTTTTAGAAAAATGAAAAAAGGGATAGACTTTTCTTCAGATATGAGTTATACTTATATCAAATAAAAACAGTAACTCTTACTGTTTTTTGAGAGAAGAAAGGAGAAATGTAAAATGCAGAAATATGTATGTGAACCATGCGGATATGTATATGACCCGGAAATCGGAGATCCAGACGGAGGAATCGCACCAGGTACAGCTTTTGAAGATATACCGGAAGATTGGGTATGCCCGATCTGCGGAATGGGAAAAGATGTATTTGTTCCGGAAGAATAATAGATGAATGAAAAAACCGGCTGTCTTTTGAGATCCAGTTTGATGGAAGGATCCCAGAGACGGCCGGTCTTTTTATTTGACAGAAAGGTTTTCGAAACTCTTTCTTACGGATTGCCGTGCAGTACATATTCCCGCAGAATGGAAAACGGAACAGGGCCGGCGTCCAGCACCTGTTTGTGAAATCTCTTTTGTGTGAACTCGTTTCCCCAGAGATGGAGAGCTTCTTTTTTTAACTCCAGAAATTCCAGATAGCCGAAGTAGTATTTCGGGTAATTTGCAGGATCAGACAGGATGAGCTGGTAGATTTCGGATATAGCATTTTGATCCGTAATGCCGTAATCGCTGAAAAATGCATCTGTCTCTTCCAAAGACCAGCCTTTGTAATGGATGCCAATGTCCGCAAGGGCGTAAAGCCCAAGGATGATCGAGGCGTTTTTCTGCTGGATGACAGCGGTATCTTTTGCGATCGGCGCATAGTAGTAAGAGATCATCTCAGTATAAGTGGCCCAGCCTTCCACATAGCCCCCAAAGTCCAGTATGGAGCGAAGGGGAGGAGGATCCTGGCTCAGAAAATAGGTCATCTGATACATATGTCCGGGATATCCTTCATGCGCCAAAGTCGTAAAGAGAGGAAGTCCTTCCATGGTGCTCTTCGGGTTAATGTATATCGTATTTTGCTTTTCATTGTCTATGGGTGGAGTGAGATAAAAGGCAGGGCTTAGATAGTCCTGCATGGAGATCGGAACTTCTTTTACGGAGAATGGGATGTCGGGGATATCCGGGAAGGAGGCCGACATCTGTTGTTTTAAATCCAGAAGAATGGATTCCGCGGACGAGTCTTTTAAAATGACCTCCCCTGCAGTGCCGGAAGCTGGAAGCGCCTGCTTCAGCTCTTTCATATCCTGGATGATCTGGGAGGAGGCAAGTTTGGCAAGTTCGTTTACGGAACGGTCGGATCCGGTTTCACGCTTTAGGATTGCCTCGTAACAAGATTTCCCTTCTGGCAGGCTGCAAAGTCCCTTTTGTGTACTTACAGTGCCTTTATATTTTTCAAGAGTTGAAGCAAGAGATTTATAAGCAGGGAAAACCTGGGTTTCTATCAGATCCCGGTTTTTGGAAGTGTAAAGGGCACGCTCGCTGTCTGTGAGCTGATCCATGGCATCCAGCCGCTCCTCAAAAGAAGTATAGAGATAATGTGCATCGCCTAGAGAAACGAAATCCCGGCATTCTTTGATGACCTGATCGGCGCAGGCGTCCGACATGAAGAGACCTGCGCCGGACTTTGCCTGTTCAAACTCTGAAAGGGAAGTAAAGTATTCCTGCATCGTGGAGAGAAGAGCCAGGTATGTATCAATGTCCGTCGTTGTCTGAAAGGAAAATTCGGAGAGAAGGACAGGAAGCTGTGCCTGGATACCGGTAATAGGGCTTAAAGGCTCCTCATATAGAAGATAAGGAGCGCATTCCAGATTTGTCTTCAGATACGACTCCAAAGCCAGGTACGTCAGCTGATTCTTTTCGGACAGATGATCGAAAGAAAAACGCCGCAGTGCGGCGAGCATATTTTCCATGGATGCGGCAGCAGAGTCTGGATTTGAAGGGAAGGATCCCAAAGTAACCGGGGCATCCAGAATGCCGTAGGCTTCCGGATTTTGAAGCGAATAGTGCAGGCTGATGGTATCGGAGGAAACTTCCTGGCGAAATAAGGTTTCCGTAAAGGCAGTAAACTGTTCGTTCTCCGACTTGGATGTAAGGCTTCTGGAAAAGAAAGAATCAGGATCCGAAGATGGAGGCAGTGTACGATAAAGAAAGATGCCTGCCGCCAGAATGAGAATGAGTGCCGGGATAAGCAGCAGGCGTCGTTTCTTTGGAGGAAGGTCTGGGAAGAATGAAAAATGCTTCATGACATGCTCCTGATGGAATTTAACACATTATATGAAAGGGGAAAATACCTCATGCCCATATAACAGAATCTTTTTACAAGGAACAGATGCAAAAAAAGGAAAAGGACGGTATAATGAATTATAAATGGAAAAAAGAGAAGGACAGGAGAGTAGGAAATTATGAACTATATCATCACAACAGATTCAAACTCAGATGTCCCTTCAGATTATCTGGAGGAGAATCACATTCCGGTCATCCCTCAGTACTATGCATTTGGAGATACGGTATATGGGGACGAGCTCAACATGGCTCCAGCGGAGTTTTATGCGACGATGAGAAAAGGCGAGCTGCCGAAGTCTATGGCAAACAATCCAGCTGTGATCCGGGAAAAATTTGAGGCGATCTTAAAAGAAGGAAAAGACATTCTGCACATCGCATTTTCCAGTGCTTTGAGTGGGAGCTGCGATAATGTGATGGTCGCGGCAAGGGAATTGATGGAAGAATACCCAGGCAGGACGATCCAGGTATTTGATTCTCTGAATGCTTCCATTGGGGAAGGAGTGTCTGTATATCGGGCGACAGAACTTTACAGGCAGGGAAAGAGCATGCAGGAAGTGTATGATATCCTGATGGAAGAAAGAAGCCATGTGAATGTATGGTTTACGGTAGATGATCTGCATCATCTCCAGAGAGGAGGAAGAGTCTCAAAGACGACGGCTCTTGTCGGCAGTATGATTAATATCAAGCCGCTGCTTCGTATAACATCTTCCGGGGAACTGAAATCAGACGGCACAGTCAGGGGAAGAAAAAAAGCGCTGAAAACACTTGTAAGCAACATGGAAAGCGCGCTGGATCTGGAACATTATGGAAAAGACCGAATTGTAGGGATTGTGCATGGGGACTGTATGGAAGACGCCCTTTCTGTCAAGATGATGATCCAGGAGATGGGATTTGAACAGATCATCGTCAACGACGTAAGCCCAAGTATCGGTACACACGCAGGGCCCGGCGTTGTGGGGCTCATATTTTATGGAAAAGAAGTAAAAGAATAGGAATTTGAGAAGTGCCGCCTTGACATTTAAAATTTCCTATGCTACGATTTTGGTTACATAAGGAATATTTGATAACGCATCGACGGAGAGAGTAGGTATGTCGGAATCTTTCAGAGAATTCCCCCGCAGGCTGAAAGGGGATAGAGAAAGGCTTGCCAAAGATGGCTCCTGAGCGGCATGGATGAACACAGAGGACTGTGATAAGTCATGATGGGTCCGCCCGTTACAGCGGAGAGTATAGACCGTTCCAATTGAACACGGATGAGTTTGTACTTACAGAGGTTCGTCCCGTGAGGGACGGATGAATGGAAGTGGTAACGCGGATTCGCCTTCCCGGACAGATGTCCGGGAAGGTTTTTTATGTCATAGAAAACTTCGTTTCTATGACATAAAAAACGCTCTGCGAGGATCGCACTGCGGCGAAGCGGAAGATGTCGCTGGAGCGACCCGCCGCAGGCGGCGAAGCCTGCCAAGCAGGCTTTTTTATTCTATAGGAGAGTTGAAGCGGACTTGCCCACTTTGCTTTCTATAGAAAAGTACTTTTGGAAGGAAAAGGAGAGAAAAACATGTGCAGCAATTGTAAGGAAAAAGAAAAGTATTATATCACAACGGCGATCGCCTACACATCAGGCAAACCGCATATTGGAAATACGTATGAGTTCGTACTTGCTGACGCTATCGCAAGATACAAAAGAAGCAAAGGATATGACGTATACTTCCAGACAGGAACAGATGAGCATGGTCAGAAAATCGAATTGAAAGCGGAAGAAGCAGGAGTGACACCAAAGGAATTTGTGGATAAAGTGGCGGCAGAAGTAAAAGGCATTGCCGATATGATGAACACATCTTACGATCATTTTATCCGTACGACAGACACTTACCATGAAGAACAGGTACAGAAAATTTTCAAAAAACTTTATGAAAAAGGGGATATCTACAAAGGATACTACGAAGGAATGTACTGTACACCTTGTGAATCTTTCTTTACGGAATCCCAGCTTGTGGATGGAAAATGTCCGGACTGCGGACGCCCGTGCACACCGGCAAAAGAAGAGGCCTATTTCTTTAAGATGAGCAAATATGCAGATCGCCTGATCCAGCATATCAATGAACACCCGGAATTCATCCAGCCGGTAGCCCGCAAAAATGAGATGATGAACAACTTCCTTCTTCCGGGTCTCCAGGATCTCTGTGTCTCCAGAACATCCTTTAAGTGGGGAATCCCGGTAGACTTCGACCCGAAACACGTTGTGTACGTATGGCTTGATGCCCTCACAAACTATATCACAGGAATCGGATACAATGCAGACGGAGAAAGCCAGGACCTTTTCAACAAAAACTGGCCGGCAGACCTTCATCTGATCGGAAAAGACATCATCCGTTTCCATACGATCTACTGGCCGATCTTCCTGATGGCTCTTGACCTACCGCTTCCGAAGCAGGTGTTCGGTCATCCGTGGCTTCTCCAGGGAGACGGAAAGATGAGTAAATCCAAAGGCAACGTTATCTATGCAGATGAACTGGTGGATATGTTTGGAGTGGATGCGGTACGCTACTTCGTACTGCACGAAATGCCGTTTGACAATGATGGTGTCATCACATGGGAACTGATGGTAGAGAGAATGAACTCAGACCTGGCAAATACACTCGGAAACCTTGTAAACCGTACAGTATCCATGACAAATAAATATTTTGGCGGAACAGTTGCGGACAAGGGAGTAAGGGAAGAAGTAGATGACGACCTGAAGGCAGTTACAGAAGAGACAGAAGGAAAGGTTGACGCAAAGATGGATCATCTTCGCGTGGCAGATGCCATCACAGAAATCTTCAATCTCTTCAAACGCTGCAACAAATATATCGACGAGACAATGCCGTGGGCGCTTGCAAAAGAAGAAGACAAAAAAGACAGACTGGAGACAGTTCTTTTCAATCTCATAACAAGTATTTCAGAAGGAGCAAGACTTCTGGCGCCATATATGCCGGAGACATCCGAAAAGATCTTGGCTCAGCTTGGAGAAGGCCATGTGACAGATAAGCCAGAGATCCTGTTTGCGAGACGTGATCTGAAAGAAGTGATGGAAGAAGTAGAAAAACTGCATCCAGTACAGAAAGAAGAAGAAACAAAAGAGGAAGGTCCGGTCATCGACATCGAAGCAAAACCGGAGATTTCCTACGAAGATTTCATGAAGATGCAGTTCCAGGTAGGCGAGATCATCAAATGTGAGGAAGTGCCGAAGTCTAAAAAGCTTCTCTGCTCACAGGTAAAGATCGGAAGCCAGGTAAAACAGATTGTATCCGGAATTAAGAAATGGTACACGCCAGAAGAGATGGTCGGAAAGAAAGTCATGGTGCTTGTCAACTTAAAACCGGCGAAGCTTGCAGGTGTACTCTCAGAAGGAATGATCCTCTGCGCAGAAGATGAAAAAGGCGATATCGTCCTGATGCAGCCGGAAAAAGACGTTCCGGCCGGAGCAGAGATCTGTTAAGAAAGAAATATGCATATATTTGTAAGAAGGTGTCGCAAAATCAATGTCAATAAGTTAAGGACATTGTAAGAGACTCCCTTATGAAATTTCAAATGGCTGAGAGCAAGAATTTGTGCTTTCAGCCATTCATTGGGATAAAGAATTATGGCGTCTATGAGTATCTTTATCTTCCGGGTTATGAGCAATGGCTAAATCAGAGCCATCACAAGCAAGCAGATGATATCCACGGTACGTACCCATGGATGTGAAAGAAACCTTACGGTTGTGGGAAAAATCTTTTCCTTCTTGAAACAACGGGTCAGGTTTTGCTGGGGTGCTTTGACACTCCCGGCAGCCCCGGTCAATACGATATGTCCCGGTTTTGGAATCTGTTGTAATCTGACCGATCTGAATCATCTTTTCCATGACATTCATAAATAATCAAACTAATGATAACCAATTATTGCAACTAATTTCGATCCCTGTGTGACATAGGCAATATTCCTTCTTAATTCTTTTAGGTCCTCAATTGCTTCCAGCTGAAGAGAGTTTAATTCAACCTGATATGAATTGAAGAATACTTTATATCTCTCAGAACAAATACCATCAAGAGCATTAAAAAAAAGACTTTCTATTTCGTTTAAAGAAATTACCTCACAAGGTAAATACCCAAAAATGTCTGTAACCTTATAATTTGCAGATTCCATTTCTACCTCTCTACTACTTCTTGTGCCGATCCAAAATAGGCAGCATCTCCGGCTATTGTAGTCATTATTACATTAGTATGTAGCATTACCGGTGTCAACTCCTTCTTTCAAACTTCGGCTTGTGTTTCTTGAGCCATTAAGATAACCCGTAAACGATTTATTGTAATATGTTTTATAAATATTAAAGTATTTATTTGCATAATAAAATTGATATGAACTTTTTTTGCGCACAATTACCTTTCCGTTTTTTATTTCCCTTTATTATATAGACGCGTGAAAAATAAAAATATTTCGCTTTTTTCGAAAATAGATTTGACAATAATATATTTTCGGCATTTTGATGATAATTTGACATTTTTACAAGTAAAATCAGCCATTGTTTTGTGTATTATTTTTGTTTTACCAGGAATACATACCTGTCTTGCATTTTTCAAAACATACTTTAATAAAGCCCCCTCGTTTTAGATAATATGAAGTGACCCCACATTTGTACCAACGTGGATTTACCTGTATACTAGAGTTTGACAACAACAATGGTAACAGGGATTACCGCATATAAAAGGAGAACACTCATATGTATGGAATAATAAAAATATGAGATTTCATAAAAAATAATGAAAAAAACAACATGATAATATATAATATTGGAAAAAACATTGTTAAAAATGAAATTAGCAGAATATATTGCGATCGGTTTGCTCTGTTTGCAAAAAAGTAAATACGGTAATGGAATCAGGGAGAGAGGGGGAAAGGTATGAGGGCAAAAAGAGTATTTCTTTCGCTTCACTGTCTATTTGAATTTTACGCGGGGATTACCGGAGCGACGTTTATTCTTTTTCTGTATAATAAAAATCTGGATACAATGGAGACGAATCTGATCGTTGCCACATCACTGATCATTACATTTTTGATGGAGATTCCGGCAGGAGCATTATCCGACTTTCTTGGGTACAGAAAAACGACTATTTTAAGCGGAATTCTTTTGTGTGTGACAAACGTATTGTTTTTGATTGGAAACAGCTTGGGGATCTTTTTCCTTGCACAAATATTTCTGGGACTTTCGTGTGCATTTGAATCGGGAACACTGGACGCATGGATCATCAAATATACGTCAAAGAAAGAGTGTGAGCAGATTTTTGTAAAAAAGAATAAATATATTTCCACGATGATGATTGTGGCAGGACTTGCCGGAGGGATCGTGGCAGACTGGATGATGGAGGGGATTTTTCTCGCTGCTCTTGCGGCGTCAGTGCTCTATACAGTTACAGCGTCAGTATTTATGCAAGAGGAAGAGGAGATAAGGATGAAAGAAAGGAGCATGAAAAACGCGGCAGATGGACTAAAAAGAATCATTTCTGTGAGTGTGCGATACTGTGTGAAAGACAGGAATATTCGGAGGATTATCCTGTTTAACAGCGTACTTGTTTTTTGTCTGTCCCCGGTTTTTGTATTCTGGTCCCCGATATTGCATGGGTTTGAACGGATCAATTATACGCTGATCGCACTGGCGTGGATCTTTATGCGTTTTTCCATGTTGGCAGGAAACATGTTGGTAGAGCGAATTTGCACAAGATCAGTTCGGGCGATGGCTGCAGCTTCCGTTGTCTGTGGAGTGAGTATTATCGTCCTGGCATTTCAAAATACATTTCTTCTGATTTTTGCGGGGATTCTCGTATTTGAATTTTTGCTTGGAATTATCTATCCACTGAGAGAAACGGCGCTGAACAGAGAAATAGCTAATGAAAATCGCGCCACAGTCCTGTCTTTCCATTCCATGGTTGTGTGTATCTTTAATTACATATCTATGATTGTAATGGGCAAATTGGCTTTGATATTTTCTATTCGTGCAACATGGATTTTGAGCGGTGTGGTTTTGTGTGCGTCGGCAGCAGTGCTGTTTTTGACGGAAGGGGGGAAAAAGAATGTTAGGGAAACTTTCAGTAAAAGGGATCATGATCAGCATTAGCGTGGCAGGAGTCCTGCTGATTTTTTTACAGGCAGCAGATGTGGCCATGGAAAATGCTTATATGTTCATGAACACGGAGGAGGTATACTATAGTTCTGTTATGACGGAAGACTATACCCGATGGTTAGAAATCAATGAGCTTTTGCAGAGTGCAAGAATCTGGATGAAGCTGACATTGCAGCCTGCACTTTGTCTCATCCTGCTCTGGAATGGGGTGGACATCGTATACCGAATTTTGAGTAAATGCGAAAAAATGAAAAAAATTGTTCCGTTTGATCAGCAAACAGAGCAGCAGACCGAAGAGCAAGACAAAGAGACGGAAGAAACAGAAAGGCAGCAAGAAACAAAGAGGGAAGAAGAATCATATGAGGCATTCCGCAGACCGGAAAAATAACCTGAAATCAGCTGACCCTTTGCGGAAACGGGAGGAGGCAGCCGAAAAGCTGGAGTATTATGGAGAAAAAGTTTATAACAAATCATGATTTTCAAACGCTCATAATTTCTATCCTGATTAGTTATGTGGGGGATACGTTGTTCGATCTGTTTATTGTTTGGAAAGTAACATTTGAATCTGATAGTATTATGAATGCTGCATATATGATAGGAGGGTCTCTCGCTTTTCGGGGGATTTTAGCTCTTGTCGTTGGGATTATGATCGATCGATTTGATAAAAAGAAGTTGATGATTGCAGCAAACAGTGTTTCGGGAGTAATTATTTTTTTGTTTTGGTGTTTTTATGGTTTTGCGATTCAGCATATCAGTCTTTGCATTTTCTTCATACTGTTAAATGATATATGCAATACGGTCTTTGCATCTGCATATACAACTTATGCGGCAGAAAGATTTGAGAAAACCATATTTATCAAGTTTCAATCCACTGTGACAATGTTTGCCAGAACAATTTATATTGTTGGATCGGCAGTGACAGGATGGATGATTACTTGGTTTTCGGGAAGCGGTATGTTTTTAATAGATACTGCCAGCTTTTTTACCTGTGCCTTTTTAATAAGCAGATTGTGTGATCCTGACAGACATGCAGAAAGAAGTAGCAACAGCAAAGCCTTGATGATTTCTTTCATAAAAGATATAAAAATTTCATACCGTTCCATTTTTCAGAGCTCATTGATTCGAAGCATGGTTATTATTATGTTTTTATTAAATCTGGCATATGGATTTGTACCTAATATTTTGCCGATCATGTTTTCCGTTCAATCAGAAAGTTCCATTACCCTTGGGCTTATAAAATCTATGATGGCCGTAGGCGAAATCATCGGTTTGATAATTGTAAATCAATTTGGCCATTATGTAAGCAGACTCTTTAAACTGGCAATGTTAGTCTGCGGAGCATGCATGTTGTGCATTCCAATATCCTCTCTTTTTCTGGTAGGTTTTATTTTCTTGATATATGGAATGTTTGATTCGCTAACGCAGCCGTTGTTTAGTTATGTCATTACAACAATTGATGCAGATAATCGCGGGAAAATACTGGGAGGGATTGATACGCTTATTTTGATGTCTCCTTCCATCGGCATTGCTATTGGAACTCATTTCCTCACAATGAGCGATACGAATGGATTTTTGTATTTATCAGGCATATTCTTCACAGCTTTATTATTCCTGCTTTTGAATAAAAATTTGAATCACATAAGGTTGATGGAAAACGCAGATAGAAAATGAAAGATCGGTCATATTTCGGGGAAAGGGTCGTTTATATGTTCTGCCCTATCCCCGTATATTTTAAAATAAAGAGTAATCCAGTCTTTTGGAGATATACTCCAGCATCTTGATTCCTCCAAGGCTGTTGCCTTTGCTGTCCAGTGCAGGACCGAAGACACCGATTCCCATGTGGTTTACAAGGGGAACAGCGATCCCGCCGCCTACACCGCTCTTTGCCGGAAAGCCTACGGACATGGCAAATTCGCCGGATCCGTCGTACATGCCGCATGTCAGCATGAGAGCACGGATTGCTTTGGCGCTTTTTGCTTCGATAAGGATTTCTCCGGATGCAGGATCGACGCCGTGGTTTGCCAGTACAAGGCTCATATGGGCGATATCGTGTGCTGTGACGTTGACAGAGCACATTTTGAAGTAGAAGTCGAGACATTCTTCTACGTCGCCTTCCAGGATGCCCGAAGCTTTCAGATAGTAAGCAAGCGCCCGGTTTCGGTCTCCGGTCTGTTTTTCCGATTCGTATACCGCAGTGTTGAGGGAGATCTCCTCGTTTCGGCAGAGCTTTCGGATGAAGTCCAGAAAGCGGCCGAATTTTTCATCGGAATCTTTCCCGCTGATACGGCTTGCGACAGTAATAGCGCCGGCATTGATAAATGGATTAAACGGGCGTGTCTTTGTCTCCAGCTTTACGATGGAATTGAAAGGGTCCCCGGTCGGTTCCACGCCGACTTTGTCGTGGAAGAGATGATCAGCTCCGCAGTCCCGGATTGCCAGGATCAGGGATACCAGCTTGGAGATACTCTGGATCGTAAAAGGAATGTTTGTATCCCCCGCCTCCAGGACATTGCCATCCATGTCGATCGTACAGATCCCGAGATAATATTTGCTGACATTTTTCAGCTCTGGTATATACTGGGCGGTCTGCCCCATATGAACAAATGCCTTCCCGTAATGGAGCGCATCCTGCAGAAGTTCTTCTTTTAACATATCGTGTATCCTCCGTGTTGCAAATCTGGGGAAAAAAGAAGACGAAGCGACTGATTTGGTGCCCCGTCTTCGTTTCCTGAAATTTTAGCTGAGCTCAACTCTTTCAGCCTCTTCCGGTTTAAATTCTGCCCTGAGGTCGTAGATGTTATGACCGGTGGATTCGCTCAATACACGTCCCTCCAGAGAATAGCAGCGGATAAAGCGTTTTCCGTCTACGCTTGACCAGTGTTCTACATCCCATGTCATGTATCCGTCTTCGTCTGATTTTTTTTCTTTTAAATACAAATCTACCTGGCGTCCGCCTGGTGCCATCAACTTGACAAGTTCGTCTGTTGTAGCGGTAAGTTCTGTCTTGTTTACTTTATCATATACGTTCATATGATGCCCCTCCTATTGATATTCTATTTGAATTATAGTATGTTTTTATTTATAATACAACCATCTTGTAGGAATTTCACGGAGGAAGCATATGATTTTTGATACACACGCACATTATAACGATGAACAGTTTGACCAGGATCGAGATGACCTCCTGGGTAAAATGAAGGATGCCGGGGTAGGTACTGTGATGGAGATCGGAGCGTCACTTGCATCCAGCCAAAGGGCGGTCGATCTGGCAGGCAGGCATCCTTTCGTCTATGCTGCCGTCGGCGTCCACCCGGATGAGGTCGGAGAATTAAACGAAGAGACATTTGCCAAGCTTTCCAGTCTTTGTGACATGGACAAAGTCTGCGCAGTAGGGGAGATCGGGTTGGACTACTACTGGGACAAGGAGGACAGAGAGACTCAGAAATACTGGTTTATCCGTCAGCTTGACCTTGCAAGAGAAAAGGGGATGCCGGTCAATATTCACAGCCGGGATGCCGCTGAAGATACGATGGAGATCATGCGGCAGCATGCAAAAGGGCTTCAAGGGATTATACACTGTTATTCTTACTCAAAAGAACTTGCCCTTGAGTATGTGAAGATGGGATTTTATATCGGCGTTGGCGGTGTCGTCACGTTTAAGAATGGGAAGAAGTTGAAAGAGACAGTAAAAGCGATACCCCTTGAACGGATCGTTCTTGAGACGGACTGCCCATATATGGCGCCGGAGCCGAACCGTGGGAAACGCAATGATTCCAGAAATATTCACTATGTGGCGGAAGCGATCGCTGAACTGAAAGGGATATCGAAAGAGGAAGTGATCCGCCAGACAGAAGCGAACGCAAAATTAATATATTTTTCACACTCTTTTAATAATGCGAAGAACTAAAGTGTGGTATAATGATTAGAACAGGTAAAGAGAGGAAATGCATATGACAGAGCCATTTTTGGGGAATCCGCAGAATACGATTGCGGTGCTGCAGAAATACAATTTTAATTTTCAGAAGAAGTTCGGCCAGAACTTCCTGATCGATACACATGTTCTGGATAAGATTATCCGGGCGGCCGAGATCACAAAAGAGGATTTTGTTCTGGAGATCGGACCGGGCATCGGAACGATGACACAGTACCTGGCTAAATATGCCAGAGAAGTTGTGGCAGTGGAGATCGACAGAATGCTGATCCCGATTCTAGAGGATACACTTTCCGGTTTTCCGAACGCGTCAGTAATCAACGAGGATATCCTGAAGGTAGATATCGCAAAGCTGGCAGAAGAGAGAAACGGCGGCCGGCCTATCAAAGTAGTTGCAAATCTTCCGTATTATATCACGACACCGATCATCATGGGACTGTTTGAAAGTCAGGTCCCGCTTTCCAGTATTACCGTTATGGTACAAAAAGAAGTGGCATCCCGCATGCAGGCAGGACCGGGAACAAAAGATTACGGGGCGTTGTCCCTGGCGGTTCAGTTTTATGCGGATCCGTATATTGTGGCGAATGTTCCGCCGAACTGTTTTATGCCAAGACCGAATGTCGGATCGGCAGTCATCCGGCTTACGAGGCATGATGTCATGCCTGTGCAGGTAAAGGATGAAAAGCTCATGTTCCGCTTGATCCGTGCTTCTTTCAATCAGCGGAGAAAGACATTGGCAAATGGTCTTTTCAATTCTCCGGAGCTTTCGTTTACAAAAGAAGAGATAGCGGAAGCGATCGAAAAACTGGGAAGAGGATCCAGCATCCGCGGCGAGGCTCTTACACTGGAGGAATTCGCCCGTCTCAGTGATCTGATGGGAGAAGGAAGAAAATCCGATTTGACATAAAAGCACATAGAAAAAGGAGGGAAAGTTATGCGTTATGAAATCAAAGGAGAGACACTGCCCGTAGTTGTCTGCTATCTGGAAGAGGGAGAGCAGATGATCACGGAAAGAGGTTCCATGAGCTGGATGTCTCCTAATATGAGGATGGATACCGGCGCCAGAGGCGGTTTTGGAAAAGCGCTTGGAAGGATGTTTTCCGGAGATTCGATTTTCCAGAATACATACACGGCAGAGAACGGAACTGGATTGATCGCGTTTGCATCCAGCTTTCCGGGATCTATCAAAGCGTTCGAGATCGGTCCGGGGCAGGATTATATTTTCCAGAAGAGTGCATTCCTGGCAGCGGAGGCGGGAGTGGAACTGAGCATCCATTTCCAGAAGAAACTTGGCTCCGGGATCTTCGGAGGAGAAGGTTTTATCATGCAGAGACTGTCCGGTCAGGGGACGGCATTTGCAGAGTTTGACGGCCATGTAGTGGAATATGAGCTGAAACCGGGACAGAGTATCGTTGTGGACACTGGGTATCTGGCAGCGATGACCGCATCCTGCAGTATGGATATCCAGACAGTGTCGGGAATTAAAAATATGGTATTTGGAGGAGAGGGTATCTTCAATACACTTATAACAGGACCTGGACATATCTGGCTGCAGACTATGCCTCTGAGTAATGTGGCGGGGGTACTTAGACCATACTTTCCGTCAAGTGAAAATTAAAAGATAAAGGAGGAGCATCTATGGTAAAAACAGTTCAAGAAGCTTTGTTTGACATCACACCGGAAATCAAAAAACTCGCCGCGTTAAGTGAAAAAAACAACCAGATCGAAAAAGATCTGTACACGAAATATGAAGTAAAAAGAGGACTTCGCGATCTGAACGGAAAAGGCGTACTGGCGGGACTTACAAATATTTCGGATGTTTGTGCCAAGGAGATTGTGGACGGAAAAGAAGTACCTTGCCCTGGCAGACTCTATTACAGAGGATACAATATCAAGGATCTTGTAAACGGTTTTCTTGCTGCAGATCACTACGGATTTGAAGAAATTTCCTATCTGCTTTTATTCGGAGATTTGCCGACAGAGAAGGAACTTTCAGATTTCCATGATCTTCTTGTGGAAAGAAGATTGCTGCCGCCAAACTTTGTTCGGGATGTGATCATGAAGGCGTCCAGTCCGGATATGATGAACAGTATTTCGAGAAGTATTCTTCAACTGTATTCCTATGACAGCAAGGCAGATGATACGAGTACAGAGAATGTGCTTCGCCAGTGCCTGAATCTGATCAGCCAGTTCCCTATGCTCATGGTATATGGGTATCATGCATACAACTACAAGATGGGAGAGGATCTTTTTATCTACGCTCCGAAGCCGGAACTGTCCACAGCGGAAAATATACTGATGATGCTGAGAGAAGACAGAAAGTATACGAAGCTTGAGGCACGGATCCTGGATATGGCTCTCGTTCTCCATATGGATCACGGCGGCGGAAATAACTCTACATTTACAACTCATGTTGTCACATCATCCGGGACAGATACATACTCCACGATGGCGGCGGCGATGGCTTCCCTGAAAGGACCGAAGCACGGCGGAGCCAATGTAAAAGTCGTGCAGATGTTCGACGATATGAAAAAAGTAGTCAAAGACTGGACAGACAAAGAAGAAGTGGCAGCATATCTGACAAGACTTCTTGACAAAGATGCGTTTGATAAAAAAGGCTTGATCTATGGTATGGGTCATGCGGTATATTCTGTATCTGATCCAAGAGCGGAAATTTTCAAAGATTTTGTAAAACGACTTGCGAAAGAAAAAGGATATGAAAAAGAATACAATCTCTATGAAATGGTAGAGCATATGGCTCCGCTCATTATCGGGGAAAAGCGAAAGATTTACAAAGGGGTCAACGCAAACGTGGATTTCTACAGCGGACTCGTATACAGTATGCTGGATCTCCCTCCGGCGCTTTACACGCCGATATTTGCCGCGGCGAGGATCGTGGGATGGAGTGCGCACAGACTGGAAGAGCTGAAGAATGTGGACAAGATCATCCGTCCGGCATATAAGCCGCTTGCCCCTTACAAAGAATATGTAAAACTCGAAGACAGATAAACAAAAAAGAATCCTGCACCATTAGCAGGATTCTTTTTGGCGCTCCAAACGGAGATTCATGACCAGCGCGAAAGCGATGACTCCATATGCGGCGAAGCTTCGGAAATACTCGCCGAGAGCGGCGTTGTCAAATGTATTTCTTCCCGCAAGAGGGGAGAGTACAAACAGCGTGTGAAGCAAAATGACGCCGATAAAAGCGTTGCGAACATTGGCTTTACGGATGCTGGCGCCCCCTGCAAGGAGTGCGGCGCAGGCGAATTTTTCTGTATCCAGATGCTCGGTATACACATTGAGAGAGCCGATGTTCTGAAGGTAAACAAACTGCCCCAAGGCGGCGATGACAGTAGAGAGGACGATAACGATGATCCGGATTTTATTTACATGGATGCCGGAATTTTCCGCCCGTTCTTCGCTCATGCCCACAGCCTTGATTTTCTGTCCGAGAGGAGTACGCATGAGATAAAAGACGAAGGCTCCGGTCAGCGCGATGATGAGGAGAAGGATGACAGAAATCTTTGCCTCCCCGATCTTTATGACTCCCACGTGATCGAACACTTCTTTGAACGTCTTCAGATCCACCATGTTTTTAACACCGATACCGGTAGAAAGTACAAGTTTTTCGTTGTTTACTTTGATGAGGGTGCCGAATCCTGCCACAAAAATCAACTGATAGATATAGTTTGCCAAAAGCCCAACGACGATGGAAGTTACCATCTCTCTTCCTTTGACCATGTTGAGAAGTTTCCCGATCAGAAGTCCGAACAAAGCTGCAAATGCAAGAGATAAAAGGAGAACAAGTACCGCGCCCAATCCTCCCATGACCTGGAAATTCAGTACGAAGATAAAGGAAGCCTGTGTGATCATCGTACCGATGACAACTGCAAAATTCAGCCCCATCCCTGCCATGATAGGAAGGATCAAGGCGAGGACAAGGATGATATTCCGTATAAACCGAAGTGATACCTGTTCCGCGAGAAACGGAAAGCTGATCCCGGACAGAAAAAAGCAGATCACGCTGAATAGTATAAAGGCAGCCGGGACGAGAAAGTCTTCTTTTCTTATTCTGTTTCTGTTTTTCATGACCGTTTCCTCCTTTCCTGTTTCAGGAATGCATATAAGATAATTCCGTTCGTGATGATCATCCGGACGATCTCAGACATCTGAGGGATGAGGATCGCGTTTGCGATCGGCGCGGACAGAAGATAGATCGTCTGATACAGATACGTTCCGAGCACAGCGTGGAAAATGCCGGCTCGTCTTCCAATGCAGCCTCCGATGAGGATCGCTGACACTGCAGGGAAGCTGTGGGACAGGGGAGCGTTGTAAAGCTCCACGAAACCATAGCTCTGGGCGTATACACAGATTCCTACTGCCCCGATGACGGTGGAAAGGATGATGGCGGTCGTCCGCACACGGTTGATCTTAATGCCGGAAAGCTGACAAAAACGCTCATTTTCGCCCACCGCCAGCATGACAGTGCCGTATTTTGTCTTGAAGAATCCGTAGATCAAGAGGGCTATGAGCGCGTAGAAACCGATCAGTCCAAGCGGGATAGAAATCCCTCCGATTTTGACTGTGCACAGTTTATCCAGCACTTGTCCAAAGTAGTGCTCCAGGCTGATCTTTGGACGCAGTCCTTCCCCGCCGACCGGGTAGAGCATCTCACGGTTTGTGAACGGGATAACCGTCCATACAAAATTCATGATCGGGATGAAGGAATACCCGATAAAGATGGCTGCGATATCTTCCTTTCCTTTGACCATGTTTAGGATCTTGGCATAGAAAAATCCGAGAATGACCGCGGGAGGCACAGACAGGAGCACCGCTCCGAGGAAGCCGAAAATACCGGTCATACGGAACTGGATTGCCATACACATGCCCAAGAGTCCAGCTACGATGCCTACCGGCAGACCAAAATTCATGCCGGCGCCTGCGTTGATCATAGGGATCATGGCCAGGACAAGTACGCCGTTCATGACAAATTTTGTGAAGGAATCCCCGATCAGTTCCGGGATATCCATCTTCAGAAATCCTGCCATTACAAAAAGCAGGAGCATAAATGATGCAATGATAATCTGAGGCAGTTTTGATCTATTGGTCATAGCGCTCCTCCTCTCCTGTATATGCGTATGCAAATTCTTCCTCCGAGGCATCCGGCGGAAGAATCCGGGACACTTTTCCTTCGCACAGGACGGCGATCCGGTCGCTGATCCTTTTGAGTTCTTCGAGTTCGCTGGAAGCGACGATGATGGTAGTCCCCTGTTCCCGGCTCATCCGGATCAGTGCATCCAGTATTTTCTCTTTGGCTCCGATATCCACGCCTCTTGTAGGTTCTGAAATAAAGAGTACTTTTGGCCGGACGGCTGCGGCTCTTGCAATGCATACCTTCTGCTGATTACCTCCGCTCAATTCCCTTGTCTTCTGATTCATATTTTCACATTTGATGCCAAGTTCTCGGATCTGTTCTTCGACATAGCGGGACATGGATTTTTTATCCCTTACAGAAAACGGGCCGAACAGTTTTTTCGAAAAGCGGTGTTTCCCGTAAAAACCGGAAAATACGATGTTTTCCCGGATGGAATGATCCAGGAGAAGGCCCATATTTTTTCGGTCATCCGGCAGAAGAAAAATTCCTTTTTCTATGGTCTTTCCTGTGTCGGAAAGATCCAGATTTTCTCCTTCAAACAAGATACTGCCGGATGACGGATAAATACCAAGGACGCCGTATCCAGGGGCCAGCTTTCCGTGACCGGACAGGCTTGTAAGGCCAAGTATTTCTCCTTTTTTTACGTCCAGATGGATGCCGTGCAGCTGCTCTCCGGGCATTTGAACGGAAAAATCGCGGAACGAAAGAATGGATTCCTCTTTTATCATGCGCGGTTTTTGGACAGCTTCATGAATGTCGTAACCGATCATGTCTGTGGCCAGCGCCGGGATAGACATGTTTTCTTTTTGATATTCCGAGATGATATTGCCGTCACGGATCACAGTGACAGTATCACAGAGCTCACATATCTCATGGAGTCTGTGAGAACAGAAAAGGATGGATGTACCCTTTGAGGCAAGTTTTTTCAGGACATCCATGAGGCGGCGGGAATCCTCATCATTCAGCACGGCGGTGGGCTCGTCCAGGAGGAGGAACTTCAGATTTTTTTTGTCCAGCTCCCTGGCGATCTCCACAAACTGCTTTGCGTTTGTGGAGAGATTTTTCACAAGATAGGAACAGTCGATAGAAAAGCCAAGTTCCTTTAGAACAGATGAAGCGTCTTCCTGATCCTGTGCTTTGTCGATGTAGGAAAGTTCGTGTCCCAGGATCCGGCTGGCTCCTTTCTTTGTATTTTCTCTTGTAAGCTTGATATTTTCGGCCACTGTCATGTCGGGAATCAGGATAAACTCCTGATGGATCATACCGAATCCGTATTTCATAGCATCCCGTGTCGAACGGATACGGATCGGTTCCCCATCCAGAAGGATTTCGCCTTCGTATCCACCAGTCTCCGAGATGACGCTGTTACCGAAGAGAATGTTCATGATAGTGCTTTTCCCAGATCCGTTTGCACCTACAAGTCCATGGATCTTTCCTCTTTCGATAGACAGATTGACTTCGCGGAGTACCTTGTTCTGGCCGAAATATTTTGTCAGATTTTTTATCTCCAGTATATTTTTTTTCATTTTTTCCTCTCTTTTCGGAAATGGTTTTTCATATGGCATATCCATTATACCATATGCAGGAAAAAATATCCCTGTTGGAAAATCGAGATGGTAGAAGCGTTGATTCCAACAGGGATATTATTATGTGAGGTTTAGTAATAAATGTCTTCCATGATAAACATGTAATAGTTTTCGTAGTCTTCGTACTGCTGGAAATCTACCTCCAGATCGAATTTCTCCTTGGCAAGCTTGCCGAGATTTTCAGCACTGTTCGGATCAAAATCCGGATTTGTGATCATTTCCATTGCAACTTCCACACCAAATTTCGGAAGAAAGATAGTGGATGGAATCGGCCAGCCGGAAAGGCGTCCCTTCATACCTGCAGCGTCTACCTTTTCAGCGATCATCTCGTTGATCTTGTCGAAGTTTGTCGCATCTTCTTCAGAGATCTCAAGTCCGAGAACTGTCGGGAATGCCTGTGTAGGTGTCGGGCAGCACTGTTCTGCGACTGTAAATTTCAGCTTCAGAGCTTCGTCGATGATGACATCGTACATCGGGCAGTTGGATCCGAAAATATTTGTGTCTGTGCCGTATTTTTCAATCTGCCGCGGAATATCTTCACGGAGGAACTGCTGCATAGCTTCCGGTCCGTTTCCGGTCTGCGGGTCTGGAGTGATCACTTCCACAAATTCCATGCCGAGTTTTTCACAAGTTTCTTTCATCTTGTCTTTTCTTGCAGTGATAAGTGGTTTTGCAAGATGTGTAGGGAAGGAATAGTGGATAAATGTTTTTGCTCCCATTTCATGTGCCTTTGTCGGGATTGTCTCTCCTCTTCTCAGGGCGTCCATGTCAAGATTCAGATCGATATACTCTGCCATCATATCCGGTTCGTCGTAAATAGGGGCAGAGATCGTGATGATATCCGGGTTCTTCTCTTTGATCTGCTGGAAAGCAGGGATCAGGCCTGACTGTCCGGAGATAACGACAACTGCTTTCATAAGCGGGTCATCGGCAGCGGATACGATCGTACTGATGCATCCTTCAATCTCTGTATCAAATTTTTCCGGGAGGACAAGATGCTGCACGATATCTGGATACTGCTCTTCCAGCTGCTGTCCTGCACGGAACTCATCTTCACTTACAGATAATGTAGGGGTAACGATAGCTACATGATACTCATCTTCAGAAGCAGTCTCTGTCTGCTTTTTCTCCTTTGTTTCTTCACTGCTGTTGCCGCATGCAGTTAAGAACATGGAAAATACCATGACGCATGCCAAAAGCACAGCTAATTTTTTCCTCATATGCACTCTCTCCTTTGTTATATGAATGTAGTAAGACTAAGTATATCGGCGGAAACACAAACTGTCAACAAACTGTGAACGTTCTGCTATAGTTAATTATTATAACAGCTATACGGCTTTTCTATAAATAGGAGGGACACCGGATTTCCTGCTTTGATAAGTCATATACAAACAGATCACACCAAGCATGGCCACAGAAGAAAATGGCGATACAAGCCCGTAATACAGAAGTGAGTGTACATTGTTATAGATCAGCATGGCCAGAAGAGGGACGCGGATCAGCAAAGCGCCGCAGCAACAGTTTGCCATCGTAAACAGTGTCTTTTCGCAGCCATTTAAATATCCGTTCAGGCAGAATAAAAAGGAAACGGCAAGGTAGTCCAAACTGCATGCCCGCAGAAACGGAATTCCGACAGAAATTACATTCGGATCGGATGAAAAGATGCTGATCATTGTCTGCGGGGAAATCTGTGCCCAGGCAAAGAAAGCCAGGGAACAGGCAAATGCTGTTGTCATGCCATAGTGAAGGAAAGTTCTGGCGCGTTCTGGTTTTCCGGCGCCCATATTTTGCGCAGTGAGGGCTGCAAGTGCGTTGGATATGGAAGTAGCCGGAAGCATGGCAAATACATCGTATTTGCTTGCCACGCCCACTGCAGATGCAGTGTAAATCCCGAAACTGTTTGTGATGGATGTCAAATATAAGAAAAAAAAGCGAACAATGCATTCCTGGAAAGAAACTGGGATTCCCACAAGGACCAGCTCTTTCAGAAGTGCTCTGTCTATCCTCAGCATTTTCCTTGAAAACCGACAGACGAAATTTTTTCGGTTTAGGTAAAAAATGGCAATGACCATACTGATTCCTTGAGATGAAATGGAAGAATCCAGAGAACTGATGAAGATAATGCTCAAGCTTTTGTCCAGGACATGCAATCATCTTGTGGAGCAGCTCAGAAGAATCACATTGTATGACCGGTACCAGAAAATTGCGAGTTTTCTGCTTCACGAGACGTCGTACCCGGATCCGGACCGGGGAGTGACAAGGACAAGTATACCGTATACACAGGAAGAGCTGGGTATTTCCCTGGGACTGAACCGTGTAACGGTCACAAGAGTATTGAATGAATGGAAAGAGCAAGGGATCGTATCTACTTCCTATAAGAAGATTCGGATTTTGAACCGGGATTATTTGATCATTCTCATCCGCCCAGTACCTTACGAAACAAATCTGTGTGAAAAGATAAGATAAAAAGAGCTTGCGAAAACAGCGTGGGGTAATTATAATAAATAATGTTTTGACTTTAGCAAAGTGAAGCATTTCATAACGGAATAGAAAGGCAAAAGGAGAAATGAATATGCAGTATAAAGAAATCAACCCATCCCCACGTATGCTGATGACACCGGGCCCGGTGGAAGCTGATCCAAGAGTCCTTCGTGCCATGAGCGCACATATCCTGGGACAATTTGATCCGGAATTTACCGCTCTTATGAATGAGACGATGGAAATGGAACGTTATGTGTTCCAGACAAAGAACCGCCAGACTTATGTAGTGGATACTACGTCAAGAGGAGGTCTGGAAACCGTGCTGACCGGAGCGATCTGTCCGGGAGATAAGGTGCTCATCCCGGCATTTGGACGTTTCGGATACCTGCTCGCTGAGATCTTGGAGCGCTGTGGGGCAGATATTACCCTTCTGGAAAAAGAGTGGGGAACCGTATTCGATCCGCAGGAGATCGAAGATGCATTGAAGAAAGACAGCTACAAAGCAGTTGCCTGCATCCACGGTGAAACCTCTACTTCCATGATGCAGCCTTTGGAAGAGCTTGGAGAAATCTGTGAAAGATACGGAGCGCTTCTGATCGTTGACGCGGTAGCAACACTGGGAGGCGTGGATGTGAAAGTGGATGACTGGAAACTGTCCGCATGTATCTCCGGAACACAGAAATGTATTTCCGCTCCGTCAGGATCTGCCCTGATCACATACAATCAGCAGATCGAGGATATCGTAAAAGCCAGAAAACGTGTAGAAAAAGGAATCCGTACATCCGATGATGTGGACGGCGGCCTTGTGCGCATACCAAGCAACTATTTGGATCTGGGACAGCTTGAGGACTACTGGAGTCCGAGAAGACTCAACCACCATACAGAGGCTACGAGCATGCAGTATGCCGTGCACGAAGCACTCAGATGTATCGTAAATGAGACGCTTGAGGCAAGATTTGCAAGACACAGCCTCAACGACAGAGCGCTTGTAGCAGGGCTTCAGGCTATGGGACTTACGATCTTCGGGGATCTGAAGCACAAGATGCCGGTTGTCACAGCCATCAATATCCCGGACGGCGCCGATGGAAAGGCCATCCGCGGTATGATGCTGGATGAATTTGGAATCGAGATCGCCACTTCTTTTGGACCGCTGGATGGAAAAATCCTCCGTATCGGAAACATGGGATACTCCAGCCAGAAGAGAAATATTCTGATCCTTCTCGGAGCACTGGAAGCAGTCATGAGAAGAAATGGAGTCAAAGTCTCATCCGGAGAAGCTGTAGCCGCTGCTATGGACGTTTATCAAGAAGCAGAGAACAGATAAACAAGATTCCGCACAAGGTGTCCATCCCTGAGGAATGGCCTACTTCGCCAAAAGAGGTCTGAATCTCTTTCGGGGAGGAGGCGTATACAAGCTCTTTGACAGGACGGCTGAAGTGCCCTTCCAGAGCGCAGGACAGAAAAGAGCGGCTGATGTCGTTTGTATCTGTCAGATGCGAAGCGACCGCTTCTCTCAGACAAGAGGAAAATGGATGCTGTTCGTGTCCGGTAAGGATGAGACCGGCAAGTACGCCGCACAGAAAATCATCCCCGCTTGGGGTCAAGCCGATACCAAGACCGATGAGACCGCTTAATATAAAAGCGGAGGAAGGATAATCTTCTTTATAAAAATGATCCGAAGCTGCCATGAGTTTACTCATGGCAGCTTTATTTATAAGAAACTGATCTCCAGGCGCATCTTCTTTCGAATCTGTAAAGAGAAGACAAAAACCCGTAGATGTGGAGCCGGAAAGCGCTGGCCGCAGAAAACGGGTCCAGGAAAGATGACTGCACGGCAAAAGAAGAGAATCAAAAACAGAAGCGCCAGAACAATCAAAGCAAAAGACGTTGGTCCCTGTAAAAATGCAAATCTCTTCCGGCATCACTTCCACGCGCTGGCCAGGCAAAAAAGATAAGGATTCTATCTGATCCGAAGTCAGCTCCGTCATAAGACTCAGCGGAGACTGAGGGGACGGGGATGACTGCAAGGCCAGGAGGGAAGCGCCTATCTGTATATTTACAGTCTTACGGTATACGGAGTGTATAAAACCGTGTCCGCAAGAACAGAGTATGGAGAGGGCGTAAGTGGAAAAAGACGTAATTTTGATTTTCATAAGTTTTCCTTTCCGCGGAGGATCCGATAGTCACTCCGGTCTAACAATCTAAAAAAGATTGTAGCAAAAAGACGAGAAAAGGACAAATGAAATTCGGCAAATTATACACAATGGATAAAAAGAAGAGGATAATTTACTTGTTTTCTACATTGCTTTTCCTAATGTTATCCATTAGAATATGTAATAAGTAAAGTGACTGGCCGGTCCGACTTTATTGCGCCTGCGAGCGCGAACATCTATGGGTATAAGAAAGGAAGGAAAGCTTGATGGAAAAAAAGAAAAAATTTTCAATATCGCTTACGACGCAGATTCTTCTTGCGACTATAGGCGGTCTTGTTTTCGGTAGTATCGTAGGCCCGTGGGCATCGAATCTGAAATTTATCGGGGATATTTTCCTGCGCTTGATTCAGATGTCTGTCGTCATTCTTGTAATGTCCGCCGTGGCGGGGGCTGTAGGAAGCGGAGACGGAAGGGATGTCGGAAAGATGGGATTCCATACATTTAAATGGATCATCGGATTTACGGTATTCTCAGCAGCTCTTGGAGTGGTATTATCCTTAATTGTAAAGCCGGGTGTTGGAGCGGATCTCTCAAGTGCAGAAGAGATTGCTGAGGCGACAGTAGCGTCCGCATCTCTCCAGGAGACACTTACCAACTTTGTCCCGACAAACGTGATCCAGGCGATGGCGGAAGGATCCATGGTTCCATGTATCGTATTCGCGCTGTTCTTCGGTGTTGCCATGGGACAGTATACAAAACATACAGGCAACCGGAATATCGCAGATTTCGTAGTGGGAATCAACAGTATCATCACAAACATCATCAAGATCGTCATGACAGTGGCTCCGATTGGTATCTTCTGTCTTCTGGCGGATGTGGCAGGCTCCACCGGACCTAAGATCATCATTCAGATGCTCAAATTCCTCGGAGTGCTTCTCGTGGGGGATGCGATCCAGTTCCTTGTGTTCGGACCTCTTACAGCGACGCTCTGCAAGGTCAATCTGTTTAAGATGCCGAAGAAATTTGCCAAGATGTCCATCATGGCAGTGACGACTACATCCGGAGCAATCTGTCTTCCGACAAAGATGGAAGATGCAGTGGAGAAATTCGGTGTAAGCCGTAAAGTGGCGGACTTCACAGGACCGATCACGATGTCCATGAACAGCTGCGGTGCCGCACAGTGTTACGTGGTAGCGATCTTCTTTATGGCTCAGGCTACAGGTATTGAGCTGAGCGTATACCAGATGGGAATGGCGATCCTTCTTTCCTGTCTCATGTGTATGGGAACGATCTCTGTTCCGGGCGGATCTGTGATCGTCTATACGTTCCTTGCTTCCTCCCTCGGCCTTTCAATGGACAGTATCGCCGTACTTATCGGTATCGACTGGTTTGCAGGAATGTTCCGAACATTGATGAATGTAGACATAGACGTTATGGTAGGTATGCTTGTTGCCAATAAGATCGGCGAACTGGACCGTGATGTTTACAACGAAAAGAAAACTGTCAAATACGCAAAATAAAAGGCGGTTGACAAATATTTTATAAGCATTTATAATAATCGTACGTGAGCACTGGCGCTTGTCGCCAGTGCTCTTTGTTTGACCAAGGGAAATAAGGAAGAGTGCCCTTATTATGTTAAAAAAATATCAAAATTGTATCTTCAAATACAAAAAATGACACAAAGAGGTTTGGGTTTTATACACGATAGATAAAAACAAAATATTTTTTTAGCTTTCGTGCCATTGCTTTTTTTTCTGTAATCTAATAAAGTTATTAGTATACATATAGATTGAAAAAGAATTTTGAAAAAATTCTTGTGCAGGAGGGGAAAAGATGTACGATTTGATCGTGAAAAATGGGAAACTGGTCACTCCGGACCGTATCTATGAAGCTGATATTGCAATAAAAAACGGGATTTACAGTGCGTTTTTGGAAAAAGGGACCGAGGCGGAGGCAAAAGAAGTCATAGATGCAAAGGGAAATTATGTTTTTCCAGGGATCATAGACTGCCATGCTCATTTGAACGAACCTGGATTTGAATACAGGGAAGATTTTGAGACAGGATCCAGAGCTGCAGCTGCGGCAGGATGCACTTGTCCCAACGGGGATCTTTTCCCGACGGTCAATATGGGAAATGTAAGGAAAGCGCTTGAGATTCTGAAACCATACGGTGCATTATGTGGATTTCACTGTGAAGAGTACGGACAGGTACTGGAAAGAGAAAGGGAAGCGAAGGGAAAAGAAGGGAGGACGAAAGAAGAAAAGATAAGAGACTTCCTGGATGCGCATGATGTGTGGACAGAGTATGTGGCGACCAAGAATGTGATCGATATGGCCAGAGCTACCGGCGGAAGGGTGCACATTTGCCATGTGAGCCATCCGATGGTGGCGCAGGCAGTAAAAGATGCGATCTATGAAGGGCTTCCAGTCACAGCAGAGACTTGCCCGCATTACCTTGGATTTACAGAAGACTTTGTTTTTGAGAAGGGAGCGCCGGCCAAATGCACGCCTCCTATGCGAAAAAGAGAGGACATGGAAAAGCTTTGGGATTATGTTCTGGACGGAACGCTTTCCTGCGTAGGAAGCGACCATTCTCCGGCTGCTGATGAAGAAAAAGACAACGAGACAAAGGACATCTGGCATGCCTGGGGAGGCCTCAATTCGATCCAGTTCTTCCTGCCAATGATGTTTGATATGGTAGTACATAAGAAAGGGCTCAGTCCAAGCCTGATCGCAAAAGTCATGGACTACAATCCTGCTAAAGTATTTGGACTGTACGGGAAGAAGGGCGCGTTTGAACTTGGATTTGACGGAGATATCGTCATTGTTGATCCGGATAAAGCATGGACATGCAGGCAGGAAGAACTGCTTACAAAAGGACACGTGACATGCTTCGATGGGCTGGAAGGAAAAGGTGCGCCAGTTTACACCATTATACGCGGAAAAGTAGTCGCAAAAGACGGTATGTACGAACAAGATGCCATCGGGTATGGGAAATATGTGAAGCCGGTAAAAAAATAGAAGGAGAAGCGCCGATAAACAGATATCAGATTTAGGAAAGGATTTGAGAATATGTATGATTTGTTGGTAAAAAACGGAAAAATCGTGACAGCAGAAAGAGTATACGAGGGTACAGTGGCAGTAAAAGATGGACGAATCGCAGCCATTCTGGCTCCGGGAGTGGATGCACAGGCCCAAAAGACGGTGGATGCGGACGGGAAATATGTATTTCCGGGTGCCATTGATACACACGCACACTTAAATGATCCGGGATATGAATGGCGGGAAGACTACGCGCATGGTACAGCTGCAGCGGCTGTCGGGGGATATACGACCATCATCGACATGCCGCTCCAGAATGAACCTGCCATGACAAATGCAGAGCTTTTTGATCGCAAACATGAGATCGTCGGGCCGAACGCCTATGTTGACTACTGTTTCTGGGGAGGTCTGATCCCGGACAATCTGGGAGATCTCAAAGGACTTCATGATAAAGGCTGCGTGGCTTTTAAATCCTTTATAGGACCGGTGTCCCCGGACTATAGTTCCTTAAATTATGGACAGGCGTATGAGGCTATGCAGATCATCAAAGAGTTTGGAGGACGTGCAGGATTCCACTGTGAAGATTTTTCCACTATCAAATGGCAGGAACAGCGGATGATGAGAGAAGGACGTCTGGATTGGCAGGGATTTTTGGATTCCAGACCGGTCATCGCTGAGATGCTGGCCACTGTTGATATCATCGAGATCGCAAAAGCGACAGGATGCAAAGCCCATATCTGCCATGTCAGCAGTCCGGATGTGGCGCAGAAGATCAAGGAGGCACAGCAGGAGGGTTACGATATCACGGCGGAGACATGCGCCCATTATTTAAGCCTGACGGATCAGGATGTGATAAAGAACGGGCCGCTCTTTAAGTGTGCGCCGCCTCTTCGAAGCCAGGAAGAAGTAGATCGGCTCTGGTCTTACGTGGAAGACGGTACATTCAGCGGCATCGCCAGCGACCACTCTCCATGTTCCTACGATGAAAAATATAACGAGATCCTTGGCAAAAAGATTACGAATGTATTTGAAGTGTGGGGAGGCATAAGCGGCATCCAGAATTCTTTCCAGATCGCTTTCTACGAAGGCTGCGTAAAACGAAATGTATGCCCGACGGCGATTGCCAGGGCGACAGCCAAAAATCCGGCCAAGGCGTTTGGCATCTACGGCAAAAAAGGAGATATCCAGCCAGGATTTGATGCGGATCTTTTGATCGTGGATCCGGAAAAAGAATGGGAGATCACAGAAGATTCCCTTCTTTATGTTAATAAAATCTCAGCATTTGTCGGAATGAAAGGAAAAGGTCTTCCGGTATGCACCATCATTCGGGGGCATATTGTGGCGGAAGATGGAAAGATCACAGCGGAAAAAGGGGTAGGAGAGCTTGTCAGAAGATTAGACTGATCTACTGGAAACATGGAAAGGAGAACATATGAGTAATTTAGTTGAGAATAAAAATCTGAATCCGGAACTTGCCAGGAATGTAGATCCGGATCTGCAGCCGACCAAAAAACGGATCATGGGGCCGGTGTCCTATGCGGCCAGCTTCATGGGAGGATGTGTATCTATCGGTACATTTTCCATGGGTGCAGGACTTATCGGAGTACTGACAGTATCACAGGCGATCCTGGCTATGATTATCGGCTGTCTGGTCATCGCGGTGGCTCTCGTTGTCATCGGAAACTGCGGACATAAATACGGGATTCCGTTTACCGTACAGCTCAGAAGCAGCTTTGGAACAGCGGGAATCAAAGTTCCGGGGCTTTTAAGAGGGGTACCGGCTATCATCTGGTTCGGCTTCCAGAGCTGGGTAGGTGCAGGGGCTATCAACAGCTGTTTTAAAATCCTGTTTGGGTTTGACAATCTGCCGGTTGTCTACATCCTGTTTACTGCCCTTCAGGTGGCGCTTGCTATCAATGGATTTGAGGGGATCAAATGGATGGAAAACATCTCCTGTATTTTCATCATCGCCATCCTTATATATATGCTGTATGTAGTAAGAACACAGTTCTCCACGGAGATCGACGACGTATTTTCGGGAATCAAGGGGACATGGGGAATGCCGTTCTGGGCAGCAACCACGTCGTTCCTTGGCATTTACTCAACCATGATCATTAATGCATCTGACTATTCACGAAATGTGAAAGAGAATGTCGGACCGGTGTTTACCGGAAGTATTTACACGATCGCCATTCTTCCTGTCACACTGTTCATGGGGCTGATTGGTCTTCTCGTGACAGCAGCTACAGGAAACAGTGATCCAGTCGTTGTATTCTCCACGACGATGGGAAGCAAATTCCTGACAGTCGTGACGCTTTTGTTTATCGCATTTGCTCAGGTTACGACCAACGTACTGAACAATATCGTGCCGCCGGCTTATGTTCTGATGGAAGCGTTCCATGTGAAATGGAAACTGTCTACGGTCATCGTAGGTGTTCTGTCCATCTGTTGTATGCCTTGGAAGCTTGTCACAGACGAATCCGCAGCAGGACTGAATCTTTTCACGCAGTTTTATTCGGCATTCCTTGGACCGATCTTCGCAGTCATGGCAGTGGATTACTACATCCTCCGGAAGAAAAAGCTGGACGTCAACCGTCTGTATGATAAGAGCGGCGTGTTCAAAGGGGTTAACTGGGCGGCAGTTATTGCCATCATATTTGGCTCTATATGCTCCCTCATCCAGGTGCAGCTGTCCTGGTATATCAGTCTGATCCCGTCAGGCGTGGCTTACTACCTGCTGATGAAATATATGAAGAGTTCCAAAGCATTCCGCACCGGGACGATTTTCGAGGAACGGGACGCAAAATAAATATTGTAAAAAAACAGAGCCGGCAGTGTTTTACTGCAGGCTCTGTTCCATAAAGGATATAGTTGATTCCAGAAGTTTTCGGGCAGCCGGATCCGATTCATCCCGATCGAAATCATGGAGAGAACGGGAGACGACGAAACGTTGTGCACGGTATTTCCTGCAAAGTTCCAGGAATTCGGCATAAGGGACATCGGTGTCGCCCGTACTGTGTGCGCAGAAGAGCGGGCACGGTAGGCGGTCGCAGGTGCGCAGAGAGTAGTCGAGATAAAATGTTTTGTCACGGCCTTCGTAGATCAGTGACTTCCACTGTCCGGATTGCCTTGCGTATACGTAGAGACTATAGCGGGTATTCAGATCCCCCTCTGTGATGATCTCGTCTTTTATGGTATCCAGGCAGGAAGAAGGAACTTCCGGTAGAGTACAGTAATAAGGACTCGGCGTGCAGAACCAGTCGTCACAGAGGAACCCATATCCGTAAAAGGAAAGAATGCCTTTCGGAGGAGTAGGAAAAGCGTTTTTTGCCGCGGCCAGAAGACACAGATAAGCCCCGGCGGAACGGCCCCAGAGAAAATATGGGAGTGGCTTCCGATAGTAGAGAGACGGCTGTTCTGTGTAATGCCGGATGGAGGCTTCTACATCAGCGACAATGGTCTCCAGTTTGGCTGCCGGAGCCAGCGGATAATCGTAGGACACGATGAGGTAACCGGCAGATGTCAGCAGCTCGAGATGGAGCGAAGGGAGATCTTTTTTTGTACCGTATAAAAGCCCTCCCCCGTGGAAATACAAAAGACAGGCCTTTGGCGGAATATCTGGATTTTCATAAATAACTGCTTTTTTTGGAAAAGCAGATGTATCAAGATGAATTTCTTTTTCTGTAAACATGAGGTTCTCCTTTGTCTGCAAATTGCGGCAAAAAGCCGTAAGTACATTATAACATAAAATATAATTGTTAAAATATTGACAAAAGTGAAAAAGTGGATAAAAAAACAGAGAGTTTTTATCTGATATTACGATTGCATCATCGGACAATTCCTGCAATAATGATATTATAAAAACAACTGACGGAAAACCGTTTGGTAAATAAGGTAAAATGAAAGCGAGGATTTGAAATGAGTTATTTAAACGGACAGACAGGATATCGCGAAGAATTACTGAATACAAGATCTATCGTTAAGATGGGAAGCTATGTGGTGATCGAGCCGGACGGAATCGTGAAAAACGCTATTCCGGGCTACACGAACTGCGATGTGACGATCCTTGGCTCACCTGCGATGGGAGCTTCTTTTGCAGATTATCTCATCACAGTACATGAAGGCGGAAACAATCCTGCATTTGGCGGCGAAGGATTGGAAAGCTTTATCTACGTGGTAGAAGGAAGCGTGAAAGTAAAGAATGCAGATCAGGAAACGACACTCACAAAAGGCGGATATATTTATTCACCGGTAAGCAACACGGTAGCATTTGAAAATGCAGGAACAGAAGATGCGACTCTTTTTGCATACAAACGCAGATACGAAGCAGTGGAAGGATATGCTGCCCACACAGTCGTGGGAAATGACAATGATCTTCCGTGGATTCCATATGAAGGAATGGAAAACTGCCACATCAAAGATTTCCTTCCGGCAGCAGGAGATTTCGGATTTGACATGAACTTCCACATCCTGAAATTTAAGATGGGAGCGTCTCATGGTTACATTGAGACACATGTACAGCAGCACGGCATGTATTTCCTTTCCGGAAAAGCAATGTACCGTATCGGAGACGATTGGGTACCGCTTCAGAAAGGCGACTACGTGTTTATGCAGGCATACTGCCCGCAGGCATGCTACGGCGTAGGCAAAGATGAGGAAGTTACATATATCTACTCAAAAGACTGTAACAGAGATGTGCAGCTTTAAGGCACGATATTGATTGCAGCATGTGATTTATTCTTCCGGATACTATAGATGTGTTTTGGAAAAGCCGGCTCGTCAGGAATTGGTTGTGCAGACTGACGGGCTGGTTTTTTTATCTATAGGAAATCATGTTCTTATAGACAATTACGTGAAAAAATAGACAAAATGTCTGAGGTTAGATAAAAAAGCTGTTTTCGATATATCTAAAAAAACAATTGAAAAAAAGTTCATTGATTGCAATAATATTATCATAGTGACGTTGCCCGGAGACGGGATAGATCAATGAAAGAGAGGATTATGGTAATGAGGCTTTCAAGAGAAGAACTTAAAGGCTTGATGAAAAAGAAACTGATGAAAGCGGGTTTGAAAGAAGAACACGCAGATATCACAGCTGAGATTTTAACGTGGTCGGATGAAAGAGGATATCACTCTCACGGAGCTGTAAGAGTGGAATATTACAGCGAGAGAATCGCAAAAGGAGGGATCACGACAGATCCGCATTTTGAGTTTAAAAAGACCGGGCCGTGCTCTGGAATTTTTGAAGGAGACAATGGATGCGGATATGTGGCTGCCAAGAAAGCGATGGGGAAGGCCATCGAAATGGCGAAAGAGAACGGCATCGCAGTAGTGGGAATGAGAAATATCTCTCACAGCGGATCCATTGGATATTATACTGAGATGGCGGCAGATCAGGATCTTGTGGCGATTTCCTTCTGCCAGTCCGATCCGATGGCAGTGCCTCCGGGAGGAACAGAACCATATTACGGAACAAACCCGATTTCATTTGCTGCGCCGACAGCAGATGGCAGAAAAGTTGTGTTTGATATGGCTACGACTGTTCAGGCTTGGGGAAAAATATTGGACAAGAGATCCAGAGGAGAATCAATCCCGGATACATGGGCAGTAGACGAAAACGGCAATCCTGTCACAGATCCGAATCTCGTAAACGCCCTGCTTCCGATCGCAGGAGCCAAAGGATACGGGCTGATGATGATGGTGGATGTTTTCTCAGGAATTCTTATGGGAGTGCCGTTTGGAAAACATGTAAGCTCTATGTATCATGATTGCTCCAAGGGAAGAGAGCTTGGACAGATGCACATCGTGATGGATCCGAACCGGTTCTGCGGACTTGAGCAGTTTAAGAAAAACATGTCTGAGACATGTGATGAGCTTAACGCGATGCCGACGGCCGACGGATATGAAAAAGTGTACTATCCGGGAGAACGCGCTGTCATGAGAAAAGAGAAAGCCTATGAGGACGGAGGAATCGAGATCGTGGATTCCATTTACGAGTATCTCATCAGCGACGATATCCATTACAACAGATATGACCACAAAAACAGATTTGCCGAATAGTGAAGGAGAGAATAAAAGATGTTAAAAACAGTAGTAAAAAAAGGCAGTTATCATGATTCTGTCGTGCTTATGCTTTTGACGAATCAGATTTCTACGATAGAAGGAGTAAAGAAAGTATCTATCATGATGGCGACGCCGGCCAACAAAGATATTTTCAAACAGAGCGGCCTGGATACGGAAGAATTGATGGCGTCCACAGCAAACGATATGGTAGTTGTTGCGGACATTGACGATGACAGCCTTCTGGATACGATCATGAAGGAGATAGACGAATTCTTTAAAAAGCAGTCCGCATCCAGCGAAGGGAAAAAAGGGGCCGAAAGTGTGAAATCATGGGATAAGGCTCTGAAGAAACTTCCGGATGCCAATCTGGCTGTGATCTCTATCCCGGGAGCCTATGCAGCTCTGGAAGCAGACCGGGCGCTGGACGAAGGAATGAATGTCTTCATGTTCAGCGATAATGTGACGATTGAAGATGAGAAGAAGTTAAAAGAAAAAGCACATGAGAAGGGTCTTGCTGTCATGGGACCGGACTGCGGTACAGGCATCATCCAGGGAGTGCCGGTGGCATTCACAAACAGTGTGACACCGGGGGCGATCGGGATCATCGGAGCTTCCGGAACCGGAATTCAGGAGCTTACTACGATCATTGACCGTCTCGGAGAAGGAGTTAAAAACGCCATCGGTACAGGCGGAAGAGATCTGTCCACAGAGGTAGGAGGCATTACCATGATGGATATGATCGACGCGATGGAAGATGACGACACTGTCAAAGTACTGATCGTGATTTCCAAACCACCGGCAAAAGAAGTGAGGGAAAAAATCTCTGCAAGACTGAGCGTCTGCAAAAAACCGGTTATCACTCTTTTCCTGGGAGAAAAGCCGGAATATCATGAAGAAAACTTCTATCATACATATACGCTCGACGAGGCGGCACGTCTGGCAGTAAGCCTTGTGCGAGGCACAAAAGCGGAAGAAGGGGAAGTCCATACAGACAGATCCGAATTTTATCCGGCTGATGCCAAGAAGACGATCAAGGCATACTATTCCGGAGGAACACTTGCTGGGGAAGCTGCAATGCTCATCAAGGACGCGTTAAAGCTTGCTATTCCGCCGGAAAAAGCGGAAGGATTCATGCTGAAGACAGACGGGCACATTGTGGTAGATCTTGGAGATGACGTGTATACACAGGGCAAACCGCATCCAATGATCGATCCTGCAAAACGGATCGAATGTATGCAGGAGGCGGTAGATGATGAATCTACAGGTGTGATCCTTTTCGATATCATGCTTGGATACGGTTCCCACGAAGATATGGCAGGAGCACTTCTCCCGACGATCAAAGATCTCCAGAAAAAGGCAGAAGCAGAGGGAAGGAAAGTATTCTTCGTCTCCACAGTATGCGGGACAAGAAGAGATTATCAGGGATATGACGAGGCGGTAAACAAGCTGAAAGAAGCCGGTGTTATCGTCTGCGAGACAAATAAACTTGCTGTTCGCACGGCGATCCAGGCGATCGGACTTGACTTTGACGAACCGGAAAAGGAGATCCGTCCAAGACAGACATCCGATGTCGTTCCGCAAAAGGCATCCGAAAAGCTGCTCCAGATGCTGTCCGAGAAGCCGAAGATCATCAATCTCGGACTGAAAAGCTTTGCAGAAGTGGCAGAACAGTTTGGCTGCGAAGTCGTGCAGTATGACTGGATGCCGCCGGCAGGAGGAAATGTGGAACTTATCAAGATCCTGAATTTCCTCAGACACTACGATGGTCTGGACATCGATGAAGCAAACCGTGAAGTCATCGCAAAAGTGGTGGCAAGCCAGCCGGTCATCAAGGATAACGTGCGGGCAAAAGAAGTGATTCCGGAGATGCGGGAAGGAAAAGTGATCCTTCATGCAGGTCCGCCGGTAGCTTACGAAAACATGCCGGATCCGATGCAGGGTTCCTGTGTGGGAGCAGTTCTTTTTGAAGAATGGGCAGATAATGAAGCAGATGCACGCAAGCTTCTGGAGTCCGGAGAGATCCGGTTCATTCCGTGTCATCATGTGAAAGCAGTCGGACCGATGGGAGGAATCACATCTCCGAACATGGCAGTATTTGTTGTGGAAAATACAACGGACGGAAATGAAGCGTACTGTACGATGAATGAAGGAATCGGAAAGGTACTTCGTTTCGGGGCATATTCCGAAGAGGTTGTGGAAAGGCTTCGCTGGATGAGAGATGTTCTTGGTCCAACTCTTGGAAGAGCCATCCGGGAACTTGGAGGCATCGATGTAAATCCGCTTATCGCAAAGGCTATCGCTATGGGCGATGAATTCCATCAGAGAAATATCGCGGCTTCTCTTGCATTCTTAAAAGAGGTAGCTCCGACTATCACAAAAATGGATATGGATGACAAGGATCGCTATGATGTCATCAAATTCCTTTCCGATACGGATCAGTTCTTCCTGAATATCATGATGGCGACAGGAAAAGCCGTTATGGATGCAGCAAGGACAATAGAAAGAGGTACGATCGTAACTGCGATGTGCAGAAACGGATACGAATTCGGTATCCGGATCGCCGGCATGGGAGACGAATGGTTTACAGGTCCGGTCAATACGCCGCAGGGACTTTACTTTACAGGATATGACGGAGAAGATGCGTGTCCGGATATGGGAGACAGCGCCATTACAGAAACGGTAGGAGTCGGCGGTATGGCAATGATCGCAGCCCCGGCTGTGACAAGATTTGTCGGCGCAGGCGGATATGAGGATGCTCTGCGCACAAGCACAGAGATGACGGAGATTACCATCGACCGCAATCCAAATTTTATCATCCCGAACTGGAATTTCCAGGGAGCCTGCCTTGGAATCGATGCGAGACTTGTAGTAGAGAAAGGCATCACTCCGGTAATCAATACGGGAATCGCGCATAAGATCGCCGGATACGGACAGATCGGCGCAGGAACTGTGCATCCGCCGATCGAGTGCTTCGAAAAAGCGATCGCTGCGTATGCCAAAAAACTCGGCTTTACTTCATAGACGAAGAAAGCAGAAAGGAAGATGGCTGTGGAGAAGAAGAAAATTGTGATAGCCCTGGGCGGAAACGCCCTGGGCAAAGATATAGAAGAGCAAAAAGAGGCTGTCGCAAAGACAGCAAAAGTGATCGTAGATTTGGCGCAGGAAGGATACAGCCTTATCGTGACCCATGGAAACGGGCCGCAAGTGGGCATGATCCAGGACGCCATGGACAGTCTGCGGGCGGAAAATAAAAACTATAAAAAGGTCCCGCTCCCGACTTGTGTTGCCATGAGCCAGGGATATATCGGGATCGATCTGCAAAATGCCATCAAATACGAATTGTTTAAGCGCGAGATAGACGGGAAGGTCTCCACCATCCTTTCCCAGGTCGAGGTAGATGAAAATGATGAAGCATTTGAAAACCCGACCAAACCTATCGGCGGCTTTCTCACGAAAGAAGAGGCGCTGGAACTGGAAGAGACAGGGGTGCACTGCATGGAAGACGCGGGAAGAGGATACCGTGTCGTGGTGCCTTCCCCGATGCCAAAGAGGATCCGGGAATTAAAGACTATCGAGACATTGCTGGAAGCAGGACATATTGTCATCACATGCGGAGGCGGCGGGATTCCGGTCATCAACAAGGGCGGGAAATTAACCGGGGTCAATGCGGTTATAGATAAAGACAATGTGAGCAGTCTTCTGGCAGCTCAGATCGGGGCAGATTTCCTTGTCATTCTTACAGCGGTAGAGAAAGTGGCCATCAATTTCGGAAAAGAAAATCAGGAATGGCTGTCTGACATCACGGTGGAACAGGCAGAAGAATACATTCGGCAGGATCAGTTTGCAAAAGGATCCATGCTCCCGAAGATCGAAGCGGCTCTTCGCTTCGCAAGATCCGGGCAGGGAAGAAAGACACTTATTACCCTTCTGGATAAAGCGGCGGACGGAATCGCGGGAAAGACCGGGACTGTGATCCATGAATAGAAATCCGGCAGCGTCCTGTCAATACGACTTAGGAGAGAGAATATGAACATACCAATTAATTTTTTCATGTGGGGACTGGCATGTCTGCCCATTATCGTACTGCTCGTACTGATGATCAAATTCCAGTGGGGAGCTACAGAAGCAGCTCCGGTGGGACTTGTCATCACAGTGATAACAGGACTTGTATTTTACAAGGCAGATATCCGCCTGATCGTATCGGAGGGGGCAAAAGGCATATGGAATGCCCTTACGATCCTTCTGATCGTTTGGACAGCGGTCCTGATGTATCAGGTGGGAAGCGAAGCGAAAGCATTTTCCGTTATCCGGGATGGCATGAGGAAACTGCTTCCAAACGAACTTCTGCTTGTACTGACCATGGGATGGATATTCGAAAGCTTTCTTCAGGGTATTACAGGGTTTGGAGTGCCGGTGGCGGTAGGAGCGCCGCTTCTGATCGGTATCGGAGTCAAACCGATGTGGGCGGTTATCATCCCGCTTCTCGGGCAGTCCTGGGGAAATACGTTCGGGACGCTTGGTGCAGCGTGGGACGCCCTGGCTATGAGCGCAGGACTCACGGTAGGAAGCAAGGAATACCTGGCTACCGCCTTTTGTACAGCGGCCTTTATCTGGTTCTGGAATATCATAGATGGGATGGTCATCTGCTGGTTTTACGGCAAAGGGAAAGCCATCAAAAAAGGAATTCTGCCGGTTATGTTTATCTCTTTGATCCAGGGAGGAGGAGAACTTCTCCTAACTCAGGTCAACACGACGATCGCATGTTTTGTTCCGGCATGTATTTCCCTTGTGGCAGTCCTTCTTCTTGGCCAGCTGAAACCTTATAAAAAAGATTGGTGCGTGGAGGAAAGCCAGATCATGGATCGGACATTTGCCGGGCAGAGCGCAGATGATAAGCCGGAGGGAATGACCCTCATCCATGCATTTGTACCGTATTTTCTTTTGTCGGCCATTACGCTTATTGTTCTGGTCGTAAAACCGGTCAATACATTTTTGTCCCAGTTCCAGATCGGACTTGCCTTTCCGGAGACGCAGACAGGATACGGATATGTCAATGAGGCCACAGAATGCTTCTCGCCTCTGTCGCCGTTTACGCACGCCAGCATGTTCCTTTTGCTGTCTTCTCTTATCGGACTTGTCTATTACAAAAAGAAAGGCTGGATCAAAAATGGCGGAGTAAAGGGTGTATTTGTCCGCTCGGTATCTATGACGATGCCGTCGGGTATCGCCGTGATCGGACTTGTCATCATGTCAAAAGTTATGGCGGGAACCGGACAGACGGTAGTGCTGGCAAATGGGATCGCCAATGTACTTGGAAAAGTCTACGTGGTACTTTCCCCGTTCGTGGGACTTCTCGGATCTTTTATGACCGGAAGCAATATGAGTTCCAACATCCTCTTTGGAGGATTCCAGACGACGACGGCAGGTCTGCTGGAGGTAGATCCTTCTGTGATACTGGGAGCACAGTCTTCCGGAGGATCCATAGGAAGTGCAGTCAGCCCGAGTAATATCATCCTCGGAACGACGACGGCAGACATTCTCGGAAACGAAGGAAAGGTACTCAAGAAGATCATTGTGATCACAGTGCCGGTTGCTATCGCTATTGGAGTGCTGGCGTTTGCGGCAGTCAGCCTATAATGACAGAGAGAGAGGGAGTTTCAGTGGAAGAAAAGAGTTTTTTTCAGACCCGGGCAGGAGGACTTACCATCGCATTTCTTGTGATCATGGCAGCATTTGCCGTGATCATGGCAGGGCTTTCCGGAGGAAATGACGGGTTGTGTACGGCAGGTTTTATCATGATCGGAGCAGCGATGCTGTATTCTCCGGTCAAGGTGCATCTTTACGACCGATTGAAAAAGAAATAAAAATATTCATATACACAATAAAAAGGAAAGTGAGGACAAAAAATGGGTATTGAAGAAGTAACAGGCAGAATTGCGCAGGATCTGGAACATTTGAAACAGTTCACAGCAACTCCGGGAGAAGGATGTACAAGACTTCCGTTTACAAAGGAAGCAAGAGAAGCCGTCGATTTCCTGAGAAAGACAATGGAAGAGGCGGGATTGGAAGTACATGAGGATGCAGCGGGAAACGTCTTCGGGACAATGAAAGGCGAAAATCCGGATCTTCCGTGCGTCATGATGGGATCCCACTATGATTCCGTAGTAAACGGCGGAAACTATGACGGGATCGCCGGAGTCGTATGCGCCATCGAGGTGGCAAGACTTCTGAAAGAAAAAGGAATCGTTCCGAAACGTAACTTTGTAGTTGTAGGTTTCTGCGACGAAGAAGGAATGAGATTCGGAACAGGATATTTTGGATCCGGGGCAATGCTTGGAAACAGGGATCCGGAATACTGCAAAAAATTCACAGATAAAAACGGTGTATCCATCTATGAGGCCATGAAAGAGTACAATCTGGATCCGGAAAAAGTGCAGGATGCAAAATGGCCGGACGGATCCATCGGATATTTCCTGGAAGCACATATTGAACAGGGACCAGTCCTGGACGCAGAAAATATTGAAATCGGACTTGTGGACTGCATCGTCGGTATCCAGAGATATATGATCACGGTAAACGGAAGATCCGACCATGCAGGTACGACACCGATGGATATGAGAATGGATGCAGTAGATGCAGCTACAAAAGTCATTTCCAAGATCGCAGACTGGGCGAGAGAAAAAGCGGACGGAAGCGTTTCCACAGTCGGATATATCAACACGATCCCAGGCGGAATGAATATCGTTGCAGAAAAATGTGAATTTACGGTAGATATCCGTTCTAAGAACAATGACAACATCAACGATATCGCAAACCGTATCCGCGCAGCTCTCGACAGAGAAGTGAAAGCTATGGGCGGAAGCTACGACATCCAGAATAAGCTGACCATCACGCCGGTCAACCTGTCCATGGATATGCTCCGGGAAATGGAAGAAAGCTGTAAAGAACACGGATACAGCTACAAGTATCTTCCAAGCGGAGCCGGACACGACTCCCTTGAGATCGGACAGGTCATCCCGACAGCGATGCTGTTTGTTCCGAGCAAAGACGGAAGAAGCCATTGTCCGGTAGAGTTCACAAAATACAGCGATTTTGCAAAGGCATCTGTTATCATGGCAGAACTTGCGGAAAAGCTCATTACATCCTGTTAATAAACGGTTCGAAAAGCGCCGCAGGAAAAATCCTGTGGCGTTTTTTTGCAATCGTGTGTTATACTGTTTATATGCGGAAAATATAGCGATGAAGGTGAAAATATGGGGTTTACAGTTGCAGAATTGCTGCGCACAGAAAATCTGGCAAAGATGAAGCTGTTGTGTGGGAAAAAAGGGATACAAAAAGAAATCAAAGGTGTGACCATTATTGAAGCACCTGATATCGTGAAATTTATCAACGGCGGAGAACTGCTTTTGACAGGGCTTTATGCATTCAAATACTGCAGCACCGCCGAGTTTGCCGAGTATATCGAGGAAATCCAGAAAAAGCAGATCAGCGGACTGATCATCAAACGAGGACGTAAGGTAGAGGAAGCGGAAAAGAAGATAGGGCTTTTGCAGGAGTTTGCGGACCGATATGATATCCCGCTTGTGGAAGTGCCTTTTGAGATTTCTTTCCAAAAGATCATGTGTTTTGTCATGGAGAATATTTTCAATGAGGAAGTCACGAAACTCAAATATTTCAAGACAACGCATGATAATTTTACAGCATTGTCCCTGTCCCAGGGCCACAAAAAAAATCCGGTAGGGGATATTCTGGATATGCTGAATAAACTGATCCGCAATCCGGTGGCTCTTTACAACCAGAACATGACATGTTACGCTGCGGCAAACGATCAGATAATTGATTTCCAGTTGTCGGAAGATGCCAAGGAATATGATCCTGGCACGATCACGAACTACCGGTATATGAGACAGGAAGGAGAGAACGTCCAGTATATCGTGCAGATCCGGCTCAATGTCGGAGTACAGATGTATCTTGTCATCACAGAGAGAGATTCCATTTTTAATATGATGGACTGCATTGCCGTGGAAAATGCGATCGTAGCTTTCCAGTACGAATTCTCAAGAAAGTTTGCGGTGTCGGAGCTGGAAAAGAAATATCAGAATGACATCCTCAATAATCTTTTGAACGGAAAGGTAACATCTTCCGGGGAGCTGAAAAAAAGTACGGCTCTGCTTGGCATGGATCCGGACGGTTTTTACAGGGTCATCGTGTTCGGTGTGGCAAATGAGGGAAGAAAGCAGAAAAATATAAATGAAAAACTGTATCATTTAAACTACCTGGAAGAGGCGGTAAAGCAGCACATGACAGGGGCAAAGATCCACAGGGATATGGAGAAGCTCGTCGTGATCATGACGGCTGATCCGGATCAGGCACAGGTAGAATGCAGGAAGGAATTAAAAGAAATCCGAAATCTTATACAGGACGCAGTCACGCGGCAGAATAAAAAACTGAAAGTAAAGGCCGGCGTGGGAAAGATGGTGGAAGGAATCATTCATCTGCAGGAATCTTATAAGGAGGCGGACGATGCGTTCTCATTTATTGATATCGCGGGAGATATTTCTGAGGAAGGAACATCATATCTGATGATGTTTTCTGATCTTGGGATCTTCAAACTTTTGTGTCAGCTGAACGATCCGGCGCTCCTCCTCGAGTACGTGCCGGAATCGCTGCAGAAACTTTACAATTATAAAAAACCACAGCAGGAAGATCTTGTGGCCACGTTAAAGACGTATCTCAATTACAACCAGAATCTTTCCAAGACAGCACAGGATCTGTATGTTCACTATAAGACGGCGGCATACCGGATCGAAAAGATTGCCAAGATCACAGGAATGGACTTCAACAATGCAAACGAGATGCTGGCGGTCCGTATCGGTCTTGTAGTCTATAAAATGATCGAGGATTACAATAAAAAATAGAGAAAAAATAAACAAAGCAACAGAACGGCAGTTTATCTAATTTGGATAAACTGCCGAATTATTTTTATCTGGATGCACCGATGTAAGCTGTTAAAAAATTATCTATACTATGAAATATGAAATGACAACGAAGCGAGGAGGGATAAGGTGGAAGTCGATGCAAAGAAAGTAACGGAACGTCTGGAAGAGCTGTACGCCTGCGGTGCGCAGGAAGACGGTACCCACACAAGGATGGCGTATTCCGACGAAGACGTAAAAGCCCGTGAAATATTCCAGGGTTACTTCAGAGAAATCGGTATCCCGGTACGGATGGACGAGGCGGGAAACCTGATCGCACGTCTGGAGGGGGAAGAACCTGATCTTCCGGCTATCATGATGGGATCCCATCTTGACACAGTGCCGGACGGAGGAAAATACGATGGTGTGGTAGGCTGTATGGCAGGACTTGGAGTCTGCGAAGCCCTTGTCAAAGCAGGGAAGAGGCTTAGACATCCGCTGGAAGTCATCGTATTTACTGATGAGGAAGGTTTCCGTTTTGGAAGCGGACTTCTGGGAAGCGGTGCGATCTGCGGGGAAGATCTGGGGATCTCAGAAAATGACCTGGATATGTATGGACAAACGAGAAAAAAAGTATTCAAAAATTATGGAATCACGGTAGAAAATGTGGCGAAAGCCAAGATCGATCCGGCATCTGTCCATTGTTTTATCGAACTCCACGTGGAGCAGGGAGGAACACTTTACAAAAACCGGATACCGGTTGGGATCGTGTCATCCATAGCCGGTGTAAGCCGCTACGAAGTGCAGATCCAAGGACAGGCAAACCATGCAGGAAGCACAATGATGGAAGACCGGAAAGACGCCCTTGTGACAGCGGCCAGATTTATTTCTGAAGTGCCAAATGTCGTAAAGCGGCTCGGAGGGCAGTACACAGTAGCCACTGTAGGAACGATCAAAGTCGCACCAAATTCCGTCAATGTCATCCCTGGCAGCTGTACCTTCCATCTGGAGATCCGGGATCAGAGCGCCGATGTGATGAAGAAAATAGAAGAGGAACTTTACACATACGTCAAAAAGCTGTGCGACGAGGCACAGGAAACACTGAGCTGGGAACATATTTCTTACCATGAACCGGCTCCGATGGCGGAAGAAGTAAAAAGCGCCATCGAAAAAGCAGTAAAGAAGCTGGATGTGGACTACACTGTCTTGCCAAGCGGGGCATTCCATGATTCCCTGCTGATGACGAGAGTATTTCCGACAGGCATGATCTTTGTCCCAAGCGAAGAGGGTATCAGCCATTCCAGATATGAATTTACGAAAGAAGAAGATATCCGGCGCGGATGCGACGTCCTGCTTGAGACAGTGCTCTTGCTGGACAACATGGAAATCGAGCACAAATAAATAAAAAAATATAAAAGAAAAGGAGACACTCATATGGAAAAGAAGAAAATTGGTATTATCGGCGGAGGTATTTCCGGAACATGTTTAGGCTATCATTTAAGCCTTTATGACAATGCAGAAGTGATCGTGTTTGAAAAAGATACGATCGGCGGAGCATCTACAGCAAAATCAGCCGGAACAGTATGTCTGTTCGACGACTCATTAAAGAACAGATACTGGGATGTCAGATTATACGGATTTGAATCTTACCTGAAAATGGAAGCAGAAGAAAAAGGTTCTGCAGGATTTGACAAGACAGGTACCCTTGTTGTCGCAACAAACGAACAGGTAGAAGCGACGATCAAGACAGGTATCGCTCTTGCAAAGGCAGCAGGATACTCAGGAGAATATATCACAGATAAAGACCGCATCAAAGAGATCCTTCCGGATATCTCCACAGACAACATCCTTGGAGCAGGATACACAGCAGACGACGGATACTTTGACGGAACGATGATCTCAAATACATATGCAAAGAAAATGCAGAAAAACGGCGGAGTCATCAAGACAGGCGTCAAAGTGACAGAAGTTGTTGTAAAAGATAACAAAGTGACAGGACTTAAGACAAGCGAAGGCGAAGAGTACGAATTCGACTATGTAGTAGACTGTACAGGACCTTGGAGCAAGTTCACAGGAGAAATGGTAGGAGTGGATGTACCGATCTGGCATACAAAAGCCGAAGCATTCTTCCTCTGCCCTCCGGGAAAGAAACTCAACTACACATTCCCGGTACTCAAATACCCGGAATTCTACGGACTGAGAGCAGGAGACAACATCTTTATCTGTAAATCACACCTGTCCATGGATCTGAATAACCCGATGCATGCAGGACAGTGGGATCCGGACAAACTTCCGGCAACAGGCGGAACAGACGATTACTTCATCGACTTCCTGCTTGATCAGCTGGAAGTAAAAGTACCTGGCATCGTGGACAGCGGTCTTGTTTCATCCTGGCTTTCCTACCGCGCAGAACCAAAAGACTTCCTTCCGATCCTTGGAGAAACTCCGGTAGAAGGATACATCCTCGCTACAGGTTACGGCGGAAATGGTGTCATCGAAGCGCCGGCAGCAAGCAGAGACCTTGCAAAACTGATCATGCGCGGAGAATCCACGCCATTACTGGAAGACTGGGCATTCAAACGTCTGCTTGGCTAATTCGTAATCAAGATTTCAGGAGGAAAAAATGGATATAGCGGTTCTTATCAAACAGGTACCTGTTTCAAACAATGTTTCAGTAGATCCGGAGACACATGCTCTGATCCGCGCCAGCGCAGAGGGCATGATCAATCCGGCAGACTTAAATGCGATAGAAGAAGCAATGGTGCTGAAAGAACAGACCGGCGGAAAAGTAGTCGTATTTACGATGGGACCGCCGGATGCCGAAAAAGCACTGAGAGAGGCGATGGCACATGGCTGCGACGAAAGCTGTCTGATCACAGACCGCGCAGTTGCCGGCGGAGATACCATTGCGACAGCAAAGGTACTGGCAGAAGCCATCAAAAAATATGGAAAATTTGACCTGATCTTAAGCGGTGCGCTGTCAGCAGACGGCGCCACCGGACAGGTAGGCGCGATGGTTGCAGAATGCCTGGGAATCCCGCATGTTGCGGAAATCCAGAGCATTCAGTATGACGAGGCAGTTCCAGACAAAATCGACGCAGTGAAGAAAGTATATGGAGAACGGTTCCATGTGCGCTGTGCTCTTCCGGCAGTTCTTTCTGTGAACTTCGGATCCAACGTGCCGCGTCTGGCGACGCTTCGAAGCACGAGAGCGGCAAAAAATAAACCGCTTGCAACATACACGAATGCGGACCTGAAGCTGCCGGCCGATCAGGTAGGTATCCCGGGATCCCCGACAGCAGTCATCGACTCCTTCGAGCCGACAGGAGGAAGGATGGCAGAAATGCTGGAAGGAACACCGGAAGAACTGGCTGTGAAGCTGAAGAATATGATTGATGAGGAGAAAGGAAAATTATAATGGCGAATGGAATTTGTATTTTTGCAGAAAATTATAATGGGAAATTAGAGCCGGCATCCGCAGAACTTGTCTCCGCAGCACGTCTGATCCAGGAAACGACAAAAGAAGAGATCAGCGCAATCGTAGCAGCCAAAGACTGTGACACTGTAGTGGAAGAGTTAAAAGGACTCGGTGTGGAAAAAATCTATGTCGTAAAGACGAGCAGGGATATCCTGCTTCAGGACGATGCGGCAAGCGAGGTCATCGCGGAGATGCTGCGCAAGATCGATCCGTCATCCGTGCTGATTCCGGCTACCCCGACAGGACGCTCCATCTTCTCAAGAGTAGCTATGAAGCTTAACTGCGGACTCACAGCAGACTGTACCGAACTGCTTGTGGGAACAAGAGAAGACGGCTCTTATTACATCAAACAGAATAAACCATCTTTCGGAGAGAATGTTTTTGTGACGATCATCACAAGAGAAGGATACTATCCGCAGATGATGACAGTAAGACCGGGCGTGTACACTGCACCGGAGGCGTCATCCGAAAACAGCGCGGAAGTTGTATATATGGATGATATCGCTGTACCGGATTCACAGATCGAAGTCGTAGAGGTACTTCCAACAGAAGATACGACGGACAGCATTCTCTCATCCGAGATCGTAGTTGTAGGAGGAAGAGGAGTACTGGAAGACGACAATTTTGCCCTCGTAAAAGAATTTGCCGACAAGATCGGCGCGGCTATCGGCGGCACAAGGCCGATGGTCGACACAGAGACGATCCCGTTCGAGCATCAGATCGGACAGACAGGATGTACGATCCGTCCAAAGATCTGCATCTCTCTCGGAGTATCCGGGGCGATCCAGCACACGGAAGGAATCAAGGATACAAAACTCTTTGTGGCTGTCAATACAGATCCGAACGCAGCGATCTTCAAAGTGGCAGACTATGGAATGACAGCAGATCTGAGAGCGGTTCTGGAAAATTATCTGAAACTGTAGTACAATAGGATAAGTAAAATACATACGAGGTGAGACGAATGGAATTATTAGAACTTATGCGAACAAGACGCAGTATCAGAAGTTACAAAGATGAGAAGGTATCCGAAGAAGATATCACGAAGATCGTGCAGGCAGGGATCCTCTCCGCATCCGGAAAAGCGATTCGCCCGTGGGAATTCATTGTCGTGACAGACAAAGACGTTCTTCTCAAAATGGCAGACTGCCGTGCAGGATCCGTAAAGATGCTCAAAGAAGCTCCGTGCGCCATCGTGGTAGTGGGAAATGAAGATGCATCCGACGTCTGGACAGAAGACTGCTCCGCAGCTATGAGCAACATGCATCTGATGGCACATGCCCTGGGACTTGGAAGCTGCTGGGTGCAGGGAAGACTCAGAAAAGCGGAAGACGGAAGAGATACGGAAGCATTTGTAAGAGATATCCTGGGATACCCGGAAAACTACAAACTTCAGGCCATCCTGACAGTGGGAGTGCCAAATGAAGAAAAAGCTCCGTATGAGCTTGATAAACTTCCAATGGAAAAGGTACACAAAGAAAAGTTTTAATCTCATAAAACCCTCATAAAGAGACCTCCGGCAAAATGCGCTGCCGGGGGTCTTTTTTAGAGGAAAAATCTTCGGTTGATTTTGCGGATGGAATTGTAATAAACTGTTGGCAGGAAAATGTGAATTCAAGGACAAAAAAGTACGATTCGAGGACAGGGGAATGAAAAATCTGATCAAATATAGTACAATAAAGAACGGAATGAGAAGATGTCTGTCAACAAAAAGGACAGAAGGAAGAAGGTGGGATAATGGAGTGCAGTCGCGTGGAAATCGAAGGGATCAAACTTGCGATGGCAAAGTTTCGACAGACGGACAGCCAGGATAAAAGAGACGTGTTGCTCGAGAGTATCGGATGGCTGAAAGAAAGGTATGAACGGCTGGGGGAAAAAGAAGACCTGGAGCGGATACTCTGCCATATCTGCGCATATGCAGAACTTGGATTTCCATATGAAGATGTGGAAGGATTACTCGGGCAAGTGCTGGAGTACCTGAACATGGGAAAGGAAGAAAAAGAGAAGTTTCGGACAATTTTTTTCCCAAAGGTGCCTCTGAACAAAACGAGTATAAACCGACTGTTGGGGCGCTGGTCTCCGACAAGACAATCCATGAAGATACAGGACGCCGTCAATGACATCATTCAGAAAACTGCTGACAATGAAGAAGGAGAATATGTCTATCACTGCGGGAAAATACTGGCCCAAGATGGAGAGGACACTTTGTGGGAACACACTTTCCGTCTCAAGATCGAGAATGGGGAAGCTATATTCCATAAGGTCAACGAGAACGAATATTACAGGCTGATCAAGGGAGAAAAAACCAATGATAAAAATAGTGGTAATTGATGATGACAAATGCATGCGAAGGATCATCCATGACAAGATAGCAGAGACTGCAAAAATATTTGGAAAGACAGAAATAAAAATATTTTCATCTGCAGAGAGCTTCCTGGAATATGCTGAACAGGCAGAAAAAGGAGAGGAAGGGGATATCTTCTTTGTGGATATTGAACTTGCCGGAATGTCCGGACTGGAATTCGGAAAGATCCTGCGAAGAGAGTTCCCGGGAAGGGCGCTTGTCTTCCTTACATCTCATTCTGAGTTTGCGCTGGAAAGCTATGAGATAGAAGCGGATCAGTATATACTGAAGGAACGGATGGATGAAAGACTTCCCGCAGTGCTGGAAAAGCTGATGTGCCGCATGGGAGCGGAAAAGCAGCAATTCCGGATCCTGGGAGATGGTCAGGAAAAAAAGAAAGTATATTGCCGGGACATCATCTGTATCCATAAGAAAAAGATGGGAAAATATGCGGAATATGTTACCTTCCAGGGCGAGTTCCGGGAGCGCATCTCTCTGGAACAGCTTTTAAAAGAGCTGGGACACACAGAATTCATGCTGGCAGACCGAAGCAATATTGTAAATCTCAGAAATATTACAAGGATCAAAGGAAATGTCCTCTGTATGGAACTTGGTCGGGAGCTGGAGCTCAACCGGAGCCGGATCAGCGAGGCCAAAAGAAGGATTGAGGAATACTGGGAGGAATCAAGATGAGATGGGATATCCATACAGTAATTTTGATATTGCTTTCCATGTTCGAAATGTGGATGTGCTGGCAGGTTTTGTACTGGACGGTATTGGAAAAGCAGGATCTCAAAAACTGGCGCAAGGTCATGATATGGGGGAATATCATCGGACTTGGCATTTTGCTGGGGATCAATCGGGAGATAATTTATTTTTCGAATATTATGTTTATTTTCAGTGTGCTTGTAACGGTGCTTTGTGTATTTCTTATCAAAAAAAAGCAGTTTCTATTTATTATTGAAACTACGATTTGGTATTTGGCGGGGATTGCTTTTCTCGACTTTTTCTTTGCCTTCATTAGTATGACCATTTTTGAAACCGATTTTTATCAGTTTATATATTATACGCCTTCTAAACCGGGCGCCCAAATAATACTGCTGCTATTTTCCCGAGGATCTGTCTTCATTGTATTCAGAAAGATATGGAAGAGACAAAGGATAAATCTGGAAGAGTGGAAATCATGGCTGGCAGTTGGATGCATATTACTTTGCGTTTTGCTAAGGGGATATCAGTTCTTATTATATGATATGGCAACTGGAATAAAAGATATGCATGGGTGGAGTGCAGCAGTTTCCATGCTGGGAATTTTTATAATAACAGGGGGTATCTGGGGAGTCATATATCGTTTTAAGATGATGGAAAAAGAAAACCAGACACTGTTAGTCAAAGAAGAAATGATGAGACAAAACCAGATGGAAATGAAAGCGCTAATGGATCAAAATCAGATATTAATTCACGATATCAAGAATTATCTTTTGACATTGCGCTGTTATGCAAAAGAAAAAGACTGGGAAAAACTGAATCGTTATTTAGATGAACTGTGTGAAGAATTTAGGACAAATAAAATAGTTTCATGGACGCATATTCAAATGTTGGATATGCTTTTAGCCCAAAAAAAGCAGGAAGCGGAAAAAGAACAAATTGAAGTTTATATCGAAGAAACGGTATTAGGAAATCTACCGTTTATGGAGAGAGAAATTTGTTCTATGTTTGGAAATCTGCTGGACAATGCTATCGAAGCTTGTCGAAAAGTTCAAGGTAAAAAACGTTGGATAAAAATCAGAACGAACAAGCAGAAGAATATGTTGTGCATTGTGATAGAAAACAGTATAGACAAGAAACCAATAGAGAAGAATGGGGAGCTGATTTCCGAAAAAGAAGATAAAAGAATTCATGGATATGGCTTGAAAAGTGTAAAGCGGATTGTAGAAAAGTATAGAGGAACATTTCAATACGAAATACAGGAGGATTTTTTTAACATAAAAATTATTTTTTTTGATATAACTGCTTAGGTCATTGCGAGATAAGTTGATTATCTCCACGTATTGTTCCAGGATGAACTTCGAGAGCGGATTTTCTGAAGGTGCTGAAACTCAACCGGAATAGGGTAATCGAGATTCGAAGAATGATAGAGCAAATTGGGAGGAGATAACTATGGAAATACATACAGTAATTTTGATATTGCTTTCCATGTTCGAAATGTGGATGTGCTGGCAGGTTTTGTACTGGACAGTATTGGAAAAGCAGGATCTCAAAAACTGGCGCAAGGTCATAATATGGGGGAATATCATCGGACTTGGCATTTTGCTTGGAATCAATCGGAGTATGATTTATTTTTCGCATAATATGTTTTTGCTTTGGATAATGTTGACTGCAATAACGATTTTGTTGTTGTGTGCTAAGAGAAAATGGCTGGTCTTGAGTATGACAGTGATTTTTGAGGCATTTCTTTCGATTTTGGATTTTTTCTTCGCTTTTTGTGGAATGATAGCGCTGGATGATTTTTACGATATGATTTATGTGTATGGGAACTCTCCTTGGAAGTGCCTGCTATTTGTCATGTCGCGGATAGGCATCTTTTGTGTATTGCTATGTATGAAAAAGTATAAATGGGAAAAAGAAATCTTTCAACAATCCTCATTTTTCTTTATAGCAGCAAGTGTTCTATTGGTTATTATATTGAGAATCTATCAACATATTATCGTAAATATGATTGAAGGAGTTTGGAATATCAAGTGGTGGGGTGCGGCCGGCTCATTGGCAGGTATCGTTATCATCACAGCTTTTTGTACGGGTGTGTGGTGGAAGAACCAAAATCTGAAAAAAGAGTATCAAATTTTGGAAATCAAAAGGACGTCTGAGGAAGAAAAGTATCGAGAAATGGCGCAAGCCTTAGAGAAAAACCGTATTCAGATACATGATATAAAAAACCATCTCCTGCTTCTGAGAGAGTTTGCCGTAAAGGAAAATTATGATGAACTCAAACAGTATCTGAATGAAGTGTGGGGAGAGTATACAGCAACGAAAGGAAAAATGTGGACGCAAAATGAAGTGCTGGATACGTTCTTAGATAAGAAAATGCAGGAAGCCGAAATGGAAGGAATGGAGTTCCAGATTGAGGCGGATGTGTTGAGAAGAGTTCCTTTGACCAAAACAGAACTTTGTGTTCTCTTTGGGAACCTGTTGGATAACGCCATAGAAGCATGCAGGAAAATCCAGGTTGGCAAGAAAAAGATATCCGTAAAGATCAGCCGAAAAAAGAATTTTCTGTTTATCTTTATTGCAAATACGATACAGGAGCGGCCCAGAGAGAAAAAAGGAGAATTGGTTTCCGACAAAAAGAATGCTGAGTTACACGGGTACGGGTTGAAGAGTGTGAAGCAAATTGTGGAAAAGTATGGCGGAACTTTTCAATATGAGATTAAAGACAATCAGTTTGAAGTTCATATCGCTTTTTTAGGAGATGAAAGGTAAGAGAGACATATTTATTTGAACGGATTTACCAATATACAAATTAAAAAATTATGAATGATACAACTAAATAGTAGAATCAAAAAACGGGGATTCGTTTGAGGATGTAGAGAAAATTATAAAGATAGAGTCTGGACTATCAGATTTGTACAACGAGGAGCGACAAGTTTTGCTGAGGGTCGGTACAGATTGTGAGATTTTTCTTTTACAGAAAATGAAAAGAAATTAAAGATTAGCAAAAGTCTGTAAATAACAAAATAGAAAAAATATGGACAGAAAAATGCCACTCATGGACAATATATTGAAAATAATATAATTAATTAGTAGTATACATGTAAAAGAATATATACAAAATACTAGGAGGGAAAAATGAAAAAAAGTTATATTGTTTTTGCTATTTTTACAGCATTCACGCAGGCTGTTTTTGCCGTATTGCTATTTTTAGAAAAATTTGGCGTTCTGCATTTTTACGACCAGATTGTGGGAGTCGCCATATGTGTAGTGCCAGCCGTAGGAGCAGCGCTGACGAAAAGCTGTGATGAAGAATACGAAGAAATCCAAAGATTATTTTATGTTTTGTTTGGCTGTAATTGCCTGGTCCTTGTTTTGGATATCTTGGGGATTCTCAGTTCCGGAATTGCGAATGTAATAGCCAGTGCAGCAATGACGATAGGAAGTTTTAGATTGTTGTGGCTGTACAATTATGGAAAGAAGAAAAGCAATACCTTTGATGGATTTCGGGAAATACGTAAAGAGATCATTTTGTTTACCCTGATCTTATTGGGCAGAAATATTTTTGCAGTTTTCGCCTATTCAGATGAATACATAGCAATCCTTTCCAATTTGCGTGCACTTGTGCAGGCGGCAGGATTGATGTTCGTGGGAGCAGCTCAGTATTGGGGGGAAGAATATGCATGGAGAGGCTTCTTGCAGAAACCGCTGCAGGAGAAGTTTGGAAAGCGGTGGGGGATCGTTGTGCTCGGCATCATATGGGAAACCTACCATTTCCCGCTATGGTTTACTATCTATGACCTTGCCATCTGGCAAGTCGGACTGCGGTATTTGATCACGGTAGCACTTACATTTGTGCTTGGATATTTCTATATGAAGACAGACAATATCTGGACTCCGATTTGTGGACATGCGATCTATAATGCGATGTCGGCGGGTGTACTCCCTATAGAAGCGGCGGTCAATATGGGAAAGACAGGAACGATTATTTATACACTTTTAGCGGTAGTGTGCTTTTCCCTTTTCGCATTGAAAAAGGAATACAGAAAAAAGTGTAAGGTACGGGTAAAAACAAAGGGAGTGGGAACGTGTTAGTCAAAATCGTCATAAAAAGTTTTAAGAGGGTGTCGCAAAATCGTCAAATTAGATGATTGAGCGGCACCTTCGCTCTGTTTATGGAAAAATCAGGGATCATCAAAGTTTAAGAGGGTTTTCCAAAGTTTAGGTGGGGGCTTCGTGATGGTCTGGTAAAAAATAACCTCAAAGTTGCAAATGTCAAGCACTTTTTTACATTGTTAGGTAAGATGTTTTTTACACCGTATGGTAAGGAGTTTTTTACATACCCTGGTAAGCAGATTTTTACATCGTAAGGTAAGCACTTTCTTACTTTATCCGGTAAGAAGATTTTTACATCCCTGCGTCTCCCTGTGGGTACAGGTCAGGGTGCTTCAGCCGGTAGGATTCTCCGCGGAAAGAGTAACACTTGGCATGATGCAGGATCCGGTCCAGCATTGCAGTGGTAAGTACTGGATCCCCCATCATCTCAGCCCAATCAACGATCTCTTTATTGGTGGTAAAGATGATGGAACTGGTTTCATAGGTGTCACTGATAAATGTGAAAAAGCGGTTGGCCTGTCCGCGGCTGATCGGTGTATAGCCGATCTCGTCAATGATGACAAGCTGTGCAGGTAAAAAAGGGAATCGGGTGGAACGTGGAAAGTCAAAGGAATCCCATGGGAGGTATGGCACATGGAAACGCCGGCATTCTTATGCCAGTCCTTTATTTGTGGGAGCTTACTAAGAAAAAGGAGTATGAAATACTTGCAGAACAGATCTGGAAGTATGAGGATTCCTTATATCAGGAACGGACTGGGAACTGGATCGATGTTAGAGCAAAAGGAGGAACAGAAGAAGATGCGGTGGCATGGTGCCATGGGGCCGCTGGAATCTTGTTATCCACGGTATGGTGTTATGAGCGAGTTACTGATAAGAAGTGGAAAAACCGATTGAGAACAGACGCGGAAAATTCTTCCGCAGGAAAGAATGAATCCTGGTTTTATGGCGGGGTATGGAGGAATATTGTTTTATTTGCTAGAAAGACGAGAAATTGACCTCAAATAAAAGTCTGTAAATAGTAAAATTAGAAACTTATGGACGAAAAATAACTATTAATGGACAAAATATTGAAAATATAATAAAAATATGATATAAATTAAACAAAAACAATTTTGGATTGATAAGTAGGGTCGCGCGTTCTACATAATATCAAGGAATGATTTTAATATTTAAAGAGGGATTACTATGTTAAGAAAAAAGAAATTTAAAATATTGTCAGCATTTTTGATAATGGCACTATATGGAACTTGCTTTTCCGGTTATACTATCGTAAATGCAGCGCAAACTTCGGATGTTCTCAATGAAACGGTTGAAGAAAAAGAAATTTCTCTTTCTGAATACAAGGACATCTTAATTCAAGACGAAAAATTTACGCCGGAAGAAGCTGATAAAAAAATTGAGAATCTTATCCAAAGAAGAGGGCCGGTAGATAGATTATACAGGGTTGTTAAAACTAAAACGGAAACTATCAAAAATAATTTTAAATTAGAATGTCGTGTAACCGTGTATGTATACAGAGATCAAATGTACGGGAATGTTGAAATTGACCATGCCACCGCGCCAACGATAGGATTGATTGGGCCTGTGATTAACAGTAGTTATTCTGGCAATCAAGAGGCAACAAACACACCAACTAAACTGACGGTGGATTACAATGGTCATCTATATTTTACAGTTACAGTAGGAGTAAGTGTTGGATTTGGCACCGTTTCCGCATCTACATCTACAACAGAATCATATAGTTATGGAGTAAGCGGACAATTTATCTGGAACTTATCAGAAATATAAAAATGGAAAAAAGTCAGGGGGGAATGGAATTATGAAAAAGAAGTATGCTCTATACAAAATTTGGATCCCTATAGGTATAATTTGTATTTTTTATTATATATATTTGATGATTAATAAGTATATTAATCATCTTATAGCAAAGACGGATGGGGATTTGGAGTCTTTAGAAGCTGTTCTGCAGGCAAAGAATACAATCTTTGATATCATTATAATCCTTGCTCCAATTCTCTGTATCATTATTCTCTGGGGATTTATACAATTGATAATAGATTCTAAATCGTAAAAAAAGATGTACATAATTGAAAATGTCACAGTTTAGAAGAAGTATTTGGAGCTATTGCAAAAGCAGAAAGTAGTCTGCCGGAACAATAGCTCCATTTTTACATTGTAGTATAATTCATTAATACAAAGCAGGACGGCTTCAAACAATAGAGGGAAAATTTTTACCATACAATCTACCTTATCTAAGATATTTTCCATGATAGTAGTTTTTGCGGCTGGCGGATTAGCAGATATTTTTACAGTAAGAGCTTCGATACTAATGTCAGGATGCATTACAATAGCCATTGCATTATTTAGTTTTAGAGTTTTACATAAAAGTCTGGAGAATGTGAAACATACAAAATGATGGACTCAAGAATATAGCCATATAATAGCCCTAAAAGGCGTATTCATGGCCAGCATATTGAAAGTGCAATAACCGAATGGTAATATATTTGTACAAAATATACACATGAGAGAGCAGAGTTATGATAAAAGTAGAAAATTTGACAAAAGAGTATGTAATACCCAAAAAAGAGTACAAAAAAAATATTGTGACAATCCTGAATCCGCCAAAAGAGAAAATTTATGGACTGAAGAACATTTCGTTTGAGATCAAAGAAGGGGAATTTGTAGGTCTTGTAGGACTGAATGGGGCCGGAAAAACAACGCTGGTAAAAACATTGTCCGGTATTTTGACACCAACACAAGGAAATGTGGAAGTGCTTGGATATCATCCGGCTTTGCAGAGAAAAGCATATACAAAGCATATCAGTGTCATCATGGGGCAGAAATCATCGCTGATCTATGATTTGCCGGTTATAGAGTCTTTTAAATTTTACAAAGACGTTTATCAGGTAGATCAGAGACAGTTCAAAGAAAAAATAGACATGTTGTCGGAATATCTTGGGATTGACAGGTTGCTCCATATTCCGGTGCGGAAGCTGTCTCTTGGACAGAGGATGAAGTGTGAGATCGGCGTTTCTTTTCTGCACGAACCTGAGATTATTTTTCTGGATGAGCCGACACTGGGGCTTGATATCCTCTCCAAAAGATCTATTTTGAAATTGTTGTCTGAATTAAACAGGAAGTTTGGGACAACCATGATTTTGACGACGCATGATATTGAGGATATCAGCAGTATGTGTGAGAGAATGATACTGCTGGAGCATGGAAACATCCTCTATGATGGACGTACAAGTGAATTTTGCGAACGCAAGAGATACAAACTTCTGGAGATAGATTACATCAGACCTCTGGATGTAGACGGTATAGAAGGGTACATATGTGAGGCAAAGCAGGAGGACGAGCATCATGTCGTCTGGAAGATAGAGGCAGAATATTTGCTTGAGGTAATTGGCCATCTTATGGAACAGAAAGAATCTATCAGCGATGTCAATATCAACACAGTCAGTCTCACGGAAACGATATATGAACTTTATGAGGGAAAATAATGAGGAGTATGTCTGGATTTTTTAACATAATCAGGAGATTTGCCATCATAAGTGTAAAAAAGGTCAGCGCATACCAGTTTGAATTATGGATGACACTGATACAGCTATTATTTAATCTCAGCTTTACGGTCATCTTCTGGTATACGCTGCTTCAGTTTATCCCTGCTTTTGCAGGGTGGGAAATCGATGAATTGCTGCTTTATACGTCCATGTTGTTTTTGGGCGAGGGGATTTCAGGAATATTTTTTGGATTCAGGGATATGCCGGAACGTATCCTTCAGGGAGAACTGGACAAATTTCTGACTCGGCCTGTCAATGTGATGGCGGCTATGCTTTTTGAAAATGTTTCAGTATTGTATTTTATAGAACAGATATGCGTAAGTGTGCTGATGGTAGGAGTGATCATGTGGAAATACCGGATTGCCATCCTGGTTTCACATCTGCCGATCGCCCTCCTGAATCTCATTCTCGGGGTTATAACGACCCAGTTGATCATCGGTGTGCTGACATTTCTATCTTTCTGGTTTGGGAGAATTGAAAATCTCCGGAATTTGTTTCTGGGTGTTTTGGAGGTAAAGGAATACCCCATCACGATTTTTCCACGACCGATCCGAAGAGTACTTACATATACAATTCCTGTATATTTTGCGGCGTATTATCCATGCGCATTGCTGATCGGAAAAGAGAAAGTGGATATAGGTCTGGAGGCAGTCTTATGTTTGCAGACGGTATTCTGGGTCTGGCTGTTTGGAAAGGTATGGAAAATGGGACTTCGCCGGTATGAGGCCAATGGAGGATAACATGAGAAAATATATTCGTACAATGTATATTGTCTTCAGACGTCTGAAAGAGTTTTTGGTAAATTTTATCGGACAGATGATGTATTTCCCGATAAAGTTTGCCATTCTCTATTTTATCTGGAGTTATATATATGGTAATAGCGCTGTGGACGCGTCGTATTCTTTTGAGGAAATGCTCGGGTATTATTTTATCCTGGCCATTGTACAGACTTGTATTATGCCTTGCGGGCTGGCTGCTTATGAAGAGTGGGAAACGATCAACAGTGGGAAGATGAATCTGTATCTGACAAAGCCGATCAGCTATCCAATTTATATGTATGCGGAAAAGATGGGAAGTTTTCTTATCTACATGGCAACAGGCCTTCTCTTCATCTATGTTACGGTATTTGTAATGCAATTTTTTGGCGTGGAACTAGTCGTACGGCATACGGGCTGGTTTTGCATCTCGCTGTTTATGGGATTTACCATTATGGTAAATTTATTTACGATCATCGGACACATTACATTTTGGGTAGAAAATGTCTTGTCACTTCGGGATAATCTGTGGAATATTATAAAAATATTTTCAGGAGAGATCTTCCCAATCGCCATGTATCCGCTGTTCCTGCAGAAGATTTGCGGATTTCTGCCATTTCAGTATATCTATTTCCAGCCCATTTCTATATTGCAGGGGAAAATACCTGTGGACAAGATAGTACAGAATCTGACGGTTCAGGCGGGATGGTGCCTTTTGCTTATTGTGGTAAATGCAATTGTCTGGAAGAAAGGAAACATCAGATATGTATCTCAGGGAGGATAATGAGGATTCGTACAGGTAAAAACGGGAGAGAGTTCAGAAAAGTGTTAGTAAAAATCATTATAAAAAGCTTTAAGAATAATATTAAAAAATATATTCTCTTTTTTACAAGCAATATCATTGCCGTAGCCGAACTGTTTCTGTTCTGGGGACTCAATGATATTGTACAGGAAGCGGTTCGGGATGAACTGACAGCAGAAACTCTTACAGCGGATTTCCGGGTTATGTCGAAAGTGATCGTTTTCATTGCGGTTACGCTCATCATTTATTCCTTGCAGTATTATGTCCGGCTGCGGATGAAAGATTATACGACGTTTATTGTACTTGGGATGAAAAAGAAAACATCCGTCCTGCTCTTGCTGACTGAATACAGTTTGGGGTGTGCAGGATCGCTTGTTGCGGGTCTTCTGCTGGGAAATGCCCTTCTTTATGGAGTGCAGGAAGCCATGTTCCGGCTAAAGCCGGATTTCATCACTGTGACAAGGGCCGGATTCGATGTATATAAAGAAGTGGTGCTTGTAAGTTTGGGCGTGATGGTGGTCGTGTTCGTTGGCCTGATGGTCTGGATGGAAGAGCAGGATCTGGGAAAACTGATGATAAAAGGAGAGCGAAATGAAAAACGACCGGTCAAAAAATGGTGGATAGGGATCGTTTTTCTGGGAGCAGCATTGACAGCAGTCGGAGCAGCGTTGTATAAAACTCTTGAGGATGGGTATGTCGTGGCGCCGGTTATATGGATCATCAGCCTGTTTCTTATAGTATATTTCGGCCTTGCCTTACTGCTGGAGGGGTTGAGAAAACGGCGCAAATTTTATTCCAGGCATATGATGCATCTGAATCAGCTGTACAGCCGATACCAGAATAATATGCTGGTTCTGCTGATCCTGCTGGCTGTGTATTTTTATGCAATGACGTATCCGGTATCTGATATTACGGCTGCGATTCTGTCTCAGCCAGATCGGGGAAATTATCCGTATGATGCAGTCTGGTATGCGCAGGAAAAAGACAAAGAATTTTCAGAGCAGCTGACTGAAAAATACGATGGACAGGTATCTTATTATCCTATGATAAGAATGTCCACTCGGTGGGGCAAGGAGCAGGTAGGAGTTTCCGCTTCTACATATAAAGACTTAACCGGGAAACAGGTAGAACTGGAAGGGCAGCAGATACTGGTTGGTGTGGAAACTCAGAAATCTGATGAAGGGAAACCCATTACGAATAAAACGTATCAGAAACTGTATCATTTTTTGTTTGTCGGAAAATTTGACGAAGAGGGAAAAGGTGCGTTTGAAGTCAATGAACGGGATTCAAAGCGGAACTATGAAATACAGGATATCATTAACCAAAACGTGCTGGGACAATATTTTCCGGATATGGGATCGGAAAATATGATTGTCATGTCGGACGAATATTTTGAAAGCCAATGGAAAGTGATCCAGGATAATCCGGAGGAATCATCCATGTTGACGCTCCTTTGTTTCCCGGAAGAGAAGCGGACAGAGGCTGCGGGCGAACTGAAAGCCTATGCAGAGAAATATGGGGTAAAGACGAACCTGAAGCCCCATATGCTCATGGAACAAACATTGTATGTGACGGATGATTTTCTCCACGATGAGGGGATAAGGCTGTTGTTTATGTCGATGTGCAGATTATTTATCTTGTCTGTTTTGTTTATAAGTACCTTTTTTGTCACAGGTCTTCGTTCCCTTTCCGAACAGGAATTTTACAAAAAACGGTACGATTTTCTGGAAAGCATGGGAATGAAACGCCGTAACCAGAGGAGACTTATCCGATTTGAAACGGGGATGCTGTCGTATATTGCGGCCATTGCTTCTTTTGGGATGGCATGTGTCTATATGGTCGTGCTCCTGAGTATGGAAAAAGAAGCCGGAGGAACTACGGGCTGGGAAATCTGGAAAGTGTGGGGCATGCTGGTTGTCCTGTTTATCGCTGTAAACCTGCTGGTTCAGTGGCTGTTTGCGCAGTATATGATAAAGAGGCTTGGGAAAGGGGGAAGACAATAATACATGTATTATAAAATGGAGTGATAACCTGAAAAAAAGTTATTGCTCCTTTTTTGTGAACCTCAGTTTCGTGAAAGATAGCCAATATAATGAATATCGAAATAAATATAATGATAAACATTAAATATTACTTGAGAATCATTATAAACTCTGATATTATAAAGACATAGAAAAAATTAGTAGGAGGGATTCTCATGAAAAACGATTTTTCCGTTGACACAAGCAAACAGGTAAAAAACGATTTTTTGAAAAAGATCAGGGTACCGCTGGGTATTGCATTGCTTCTTACTGGCATAGAAGTTGCGGCTGGAATATGGATGATAGTTCGCGGGATGATGATTCCGCAGTGGGATGACATAAGTATATATGAAATAGGTGTGAGAGGTTTGCATTACCTGTGTGTGATTTGTATTTTTGTATCTCTGATCAAGGTCATTTATGATGAAAAACCATTTTCACATACACTGGTGTTATGCGCCCGCATTATATGTGGCTTATATCTTCTTGGCTCGATTTTGCTTCCAAGGCTTTCTGGTTTTGAAACGAACTATGAAATTTTCAGTTTCGGCAGCTTTACATTAATCGACGGAAATTTTTTGATCAGAGCGCTGTTGCTGTATGTTTTCAGTGAGATCATTTATGAGGGATTTTCAATGCAAAAAGACATTGAAGAGATTTTGTAGGAGGAATTATGGCTATTATATTACGACTGGACAGAGTAATGGCTGATCGGAAGATTACACTCAACGAATTGTCAGCTAAAGTAGGGATATCTACGGTCAATCTGTCGAATTTAAAGACAGGAAAAGTGAAAGCAATCCGTTTTTCAACACTTGACGCCATTTGTGATGTTTTGGATTGTCAGCCCGGAGATATTTTGGAATATCAAAGAGTTCATACAGCAATAGAAGACGATGGGGCAATTCATGGCCATAATATTGAAAAAGAAATACCCGAGTGATAATATGTTTGTATAAAATGCATATATAAGCGAGGGGGATCTGTATGGAGCGTGAGGAGAGAATCAGGAAGCGTATCAGGATGATACAGATGGTCAATGGGATCATATTGACCTTGCCGATTTTTATTATGAAATTTCATATTGCAGGGGAAAATCTGTTTTTCTGGAGCGTCATTTGGAAGCTGATAAGGGAGAGAACCTTTCATCCGGATTATATCATTTTCTTCTGTGTCATGATTTTTACATTTTTGTATTTGTTCCGGACGATATGGCTGAAAAAGGGAAAAAGTGGAGAGTGGTGTTTTTATCTTCCGAAGATTACACTTTTGGTGTCGTGTCTGGCGATACCTGTTTTTTCACAGATGATGAATCCCCTTCCTTATCTGAGTTTTCCGCTTTACTATATTGTGTTTTCCTTACTGGAATGTATGATCGTTCTTTATCTGGAGCAGAAAGATGAAATAGAAGAAGAGTATCAGAAATCCAAAGTACAGGAGAAAGAAGAAAAAGAACATCTGAAACGTGCCAATTACTTTCCAGGAAAGTATTCCAGGAACTTCTACCAGGTTATCCGGAAAAACTTCCGGTATCACTGGAAAGAGCAGGGCGTTTTAACGCTGGCGGCGATACTGTCTGCGGTCTGCCTCTACATTGTGCTGGCCGTGTACCAGATGACGGAGCAGATCTACGGAGGCAAGGGAGATCAGAGTCTTTTGATGGGCGAGGGTCTCTACCGTCTGTTCCGTGATCTTGGCATGATCGTCATGGTACTTAGCATCCTCATGATGACCATCATCATATCCTGGTATATCAAGGAACAGAAAAAGGAGTTCCGGCTCATGGTCATCCTTGGGATGAGACGGCATACATCTTACCGGATTTTTTTGGTAGAGTATATTTTAAATAGTCTGCTTGCGCTTTTTATAGGTATACCGATCGGTATGGGAGGAGCCGCGCTTTTGAGAAATCAGCTGGAACAAGGGTATCAGGGAAATATATCTCTTCCTCCGGCGGTCAGTCTGAAACAGTTTGGGATAGGGGTGCTGGCCTATGTGATCCTGATGATCCTGGGGCTGGCTTTCAACCAGGATAACTTTTTATCTTTAGGACGATCTACCGACCGAAATGAGGAGATCCGAAAAGAGAAACGTCTGAGGGAAAGACTTGGGCGATGGATGGCAGGCGGCCTCTTCCTTTACCTTGTAAGTATGGTATGGTTTGGAGTACGTGGATGGACAGAGACGATGGGGATCTATCTGCTTCCGATCCTTGGGACATTCTTTTTGCTGGCAGGCGGCCTGGGGTTTTGGCTCAAGAGAAGGGAAAAGAAAGAAACTTATTACCGGCAGCTTTTGACGACGGTTCCGTTTTATCATCGGTTCTGGAGAAACACAGGCGTGCTGTTCTATATGGCGGCGCTGCAGTTTTTTATCCTGGCGGTTTTTTCCACTCCGTTTTTAAGTTCTGCCATGAGGCAGGACATCGACGGGATGTATCCTTATGATATCGTTTGTCTTTCTTATGAGGCGGATATGGAGGAAATCCAAGCGGTGGCAGAGAAATACGGCGGCAATGCAGCTGTGTATCCTATGGTGCGGATGACTTCCATTTATGGAAGTGACAAACTTTACGCATGGGGAGGAACGCGGCCGGTTCAGTGGCCGCAGGGGCAGCATATCGCCATATCGGAATCGTCCTACCTTTCCCTGAAGGAGAAGGCAGGGTACGACGTGGAACCGCTGAGGCTTACGGGGGAAGAAATGCATGTGGTCTACCAGCAGGATCTGTCGGTAAAGACGCATACCATTGACTGGGATACCAGCCGGCTGAAAAAACATCTGAGATTTGGGCAGCCGTTGTCGTATTATAACACGGGGGATTATCGGAATATCTATCCGGAAAGAAAGATTAAAAGTGAAGAGCGTGCAAGTCTTATCGGAAGTTTCCACCAGGGAATGCAGGAAAATCTGATCGTGCTGTCGGATACGTATTTTGACACAGTGTGGAAGGAAATGACGAAGTACAACCGCGATCACTGGGAGGAAAGGGAAAGTGCGGATGTCAAAGAATGGAGGATGTACCCGTATGCAGAAGAAAAGAACATGACTGAAGGGCCGACGATGCTTGTGTGTATGGAACTTCCAGAAGGGAAGAGCAGGCAGGCGGCAGAGGATCTGGGCTATCTGAGGGAGAAATATGTCTTTGATCAGATGTGGGACCGGACAATCCAGCCGTTTTATGAAAAGACCCAGATGATGAGTAATACAGAGTCGGAGATCTGGTTTACCCGGACAGCGTACGGTTTCATACTGATACTTCTGACTGTCATGGCAGTCTTCCAGTATACAGTTAAGATAAAGGAAGAAGAGAATGTCTGGAGATGGGAGAATGCATTTCTGAAGCAGATGGGGATGAAAGAGAAGGAAAGAAAGCAGAGGATCCTGTGGCAGATGAAAGTATATCTGCTGATACCATTGATTGCAGGCAGTGTGGGAGGAGTGATCTTTACCGCCTTGACAGTGAGGGCAAGGTTGTTTACCGTGAGAGAAGTTTTACAGTATATGGGAACGGCTGGGATCTTTTGTGCGGCATATGGGCTGCTGTGGCTGCTTTTGTATCTTCTGCACAAAAGGAATGTATGGCGATATGTGGAAAAAGAGAAATAGAAAGAGAGGAAGAAAAAATGCATGTGCTGGAAGTAAAAGATCTGATCCGAAACTATCAGAAAATAGCGGGCAAGAAGAGTGAGGAAGATATCAAGGTCCTGAAAGGTCTGGATTTTTCTGTGGAGGAAGGAGAATTCGTAGGAATCATGGGGAAATCCGGCTGCGGGAAAACGACCCTTCTTAAGGTGCTTGGGATGATCGACAGACAGACAGCAGGTACGGTTCGCTTTATGGAGAAGGATACGAGCGATCTGTATGGGGATGAGCTGGCAGATATCCGCAGGACCCAGATCGGATTTATTTTCCAGGACTTCTACCTGATGGATAGTCTGTCAGTGGAAGAAAACATCATGCTGCCGATGATTCTGGGAAAAGAGAACGTGGAAGTCATGACAAAGGCAGTGGCAAAGTATGCAGAACAGTTCCAGATCTCGCACTTGCTTAAGAAGAACCCATATGAGCTGTCAGGCGGGGAGAAGCAGAGGGTGGCCATCTGCCGCGCGCTGATCAATGATCCGGACCTGATCCTGGCGGACGAACCGACAGGGAACCTGGATTCGAAATCCGGAAAAATCGTGATCGATGCACTGACACGGATCAATCAGGAGTTTAAAAAGACGATCGTCATGGTAACGCACGATCCGCAGATGGCAAGCTACTGCGGCAGGATTATTTTGCTGAAAGACGGCCTGATCCTGGATAATCTGAAGAGAGGGAGAAGTCAGGAGGCATTCTATCAGGAAATCATCGGGCGGATGGCAGATCTGTAAGAATTCATTAAGAATAATTTTGCTGTATTGACAAAGAATAGAGTTAGTGATATGTTGGTCATGATGAAATGAACCAGCCTTAACAGGCTGAATGAAGAGATATATGCGCGAGGGCCTTACGCAGGCTTTGGCGCATATATTTAGGGAGAAGAATACGATGATTTCCAAAGGGAAGAAATGGATCGCAGTGTGGACATTGGTCGTGTTTTGCTGTAGTTTCCTGGGCATGGCTGCTGGAAATATTTGCAGCGGCGCGGGTGCCAGCAGGTGCGATTATTCGAAGGACGCACTGGATGTCATGAAAAATGGGCAGAATGATGGACTTCATTTTTCAAAAGATATGCAGACAGATCTACAAACAAAATATGGGATATATAGTACACGACCGGGCTCCGCGAAGAACCGGGCTCTTTTTTTTGTACCGCTTTTTTCTATGATAATTGTGATTGTCGATCGGTGTAAAGGGATTTTTCGGCGGTATCATCTTCGGGTTTTTTATTCAGAACGGTTTTTGAAGCTGCTGTTTGTGCAGAAAGACAAGGATGGAAAGAAAAGAGAGTGCCCGATATTCTAAACATTTGAAATAAGGCAGGAGGAGTTATGACACATTTAAAAAGAGTTGTAAAGAGGCAGTTGCCTGGGAGAATCATCACAACAGGATTTGCGCTTGTGATTTTGTTGGGAGCGTTCCTGCTCCTTCTTCCGTGTTCCGTGAAGCCGGGGGCGGAGGTAACGTTTGTGGATGCGTTGTTTACTTCTACGAGCGCTGTCTGTGTGACGGGTCTCATTGCCATCGATACGGCAGATCATTTTACTGCGTTTGGACAGGGCGTGGTCGCTCTTTTGATCCAGATCGGCGGTCTGGGCGTGACTTCCCTTGGAGTCGGCTTGATGATCGCGGCGGGGAAAAGGGTAAGCATCCGCAGCAGACTGCTGGTAAAAGAAGCGTTGAACATAGACAATTATAAAGGGATCGTGAAGCTTGTAAAAGCAGTACTCATCATGACGCTGTGCTTTGAGGCGGTGGGTGCGTTTTTGAGCTTCCTTGTTTTTGTGCAGGATTACAGTCCGGTGCGTGCGCTTGGGATCAGTATTTTCCATTCGATCGCAGCGTTTAATAATTCCGGATTTGATATTCTTGGAGGATTGAGAAATCTGATTCCATATCAGGACAATATTCTGCTGAATATGACGACCTGTTTTCTTATCATCTTCGGAGGGATCGGTTTCCTTGTGATTCTCGACATATTAAAGATGAGGAATTTCCGCAAGTTATCCCTGCATTCAAAAGCCGTGATCACGACGAGCGCTATATTGATCGTGGCAGGAACACTGCTTTTGAAAGCGACGGAAAATATTTCCTGGATGGGTGCGTTTTTTCATAGTGTGTCCGCCCGGACGGCGGGATTTTCCACCTATTCCATTGGAGAATTTACAAATGCAGGACTTTTCGTCCTCTGTATCCTGATGTTTATCGGGGCGTCTCCGGGATCTACGGGAGGCGGAATCAAGACCAGTACATTTTTTGTGCTGGTGCAGTATACAAAGAGTATGTTTACAAAAGAGGATGCAAATGCATTTAAGAGGAGTATTCCTAAACAGAGTATTACAAAGGCATTTGGTATTACGATACTGTCAGGTGCAGTCATCTGCCTGGTCGTATTTCTCATGTGCATTTTGGAGCCAAAATTTGATTTTATGCAGATCTTTTTTGAGGTGATTTCCGCGTTTGGCACAGTAGGATTGTCTACAGGCATTACTCCGTATTTAAGTGATGCAGGAAAACTTGTTATTATACTGATGATGTTTGTAGGAAGACTGGGGGCCGTGACGTTGATCTCCATGTGGATAGACCGTCAGCAGCCAAATGTCAGATATACGGAAGAGACAGTTGTAATTGGATAAATGCAGGAAGAAAGGAAAACTAAAATGAAGAAAAATAAAAAAGCAGAGTCATTTGGAGTGATCGGACTTGGAAGGTTTGGAACAGCCCTTGCCATCACGCTGGCAAAGTCCGGGAGAGAAGTGATCGTATTAGATGAAAATGAGAGCAAAGTAAAAGAGTTACGGCAATATACAGACTACGCTTTTGTGACGAAAGATCTGGGGATCGAGACACTGCGGGAAGCCGGCATCCAGAACTGTGATGTCGTCATCGTCTGTATCGGACAAAAGATGGATGTGGGAATCCTCACGACCATGTGCGTGATCGAGATGGGTGTTCCTCGTGTGATTTCCAAAGCTCTCAGCACAGAGCAGGGTGCGGTACTGAAAAAGATCGGAGCGGAGGTTGTTTATCCGGAGAAGGATATGGCATCCCGTCTTGGGAAAAGGCTGTTGTCCAATCATAATTTCCTGGACTGCATCGATCTTGACAACAGTATCGAGATCCGTCAGGTAAACCTTCCGGAACGCCTCGAGGGACGGTCTATCGAGGAAGTCCAGCTCCGCAGAAAATACCGGATGAACATCATAGCCATCGGAAATGAAAGCGGAACAACGATTGAGATTCTTCCGGAATACCGCCTGCAAAAAGGGGATGTCATCGTCGTGATCGGAAAAGTAGAAGATATCGACGCCTTTGAAGAGGCATTCGGAGAGTAATAAAGGGGCAGATAAGAAAACAAAAAAGTACCCAGACAGCACGTTTATATGGCCGCCTGGGTATTTTTTTATGCTTGTCTGCGGCGTTTGCTCAGGAGATCGCTGATATTCTTTTTGATCATAAAGAGTATAAGGACAGCGCCCACATAGCCGTTTAAAACATAGATGATATTTACAAGTGTACGGAACGGAAGGAAGAGCCCTACAAGCAGTCCCACAACCGCCAGGATGACGGTAAGAATCTTAAACCTCGGTGTCCCTTCTTTTGCAAACCTGGATGCAGGATTGTAAAGAAGAGGAACTGCGGTCGTGTAAATACCTCCGAAGATTACGACTGCAAAGATAGCGGAAAATGGTTCCCAGATTTTCATGGCCAGAATCAGATCCGGGATATCCGCATTCCAGACAAAGGTGTTGTCCGTGCCCGAAAGAGGAGTATTGATGTTGGCAATCTGTCCGAAGGAGATGAACCCGATGGCAAGACAGACAGTCAGCGTACCGGCGATAATTCCGATATTGAGTTCTTTTTTCTTGTTTTTGGAGCCCAGGGCAGCTGTGAAGCTTGCAAACCAAAGCAGAGTAAATCCGGCATAGGATAGACCGGATACAAGCCAGTTCGGGCCGGCATTTTTGATGGTTTCATCCGCGGTTGCCCCTGCGTAAGCACCAGTACGTATGATTTCAAGTCCTTCGGCAATATGGCTTCCATCATTGATGCAAGTGATCACTCCGATCAGGATACAGACGATGACGATGATCGGGCCCACGGCTCCGATGGCATCTACGAGGGAGTTAAGTCCTCCGGCTACGGTAACAGCAGCCAGTACGGTAAGGATGACAGCTCCTGCCCACGGCGGAAGATGGTACTGCTGGTTCAAAGTGGACGCAGCGCCGCCGACCATGACCCAAAAAGACATATAACAGAATATAGTAGAGTAGTAGTCGCAAAATGTTCCCACATATTTCCCGCAGAAATACCGGTATACGTCATTTCCATGCTCAAATTTTTGTTCTGCTCCTGCTTTCGCAAAATTGAGGCAGTAGTAGAGAAAAGCCACGGCGAAGACGAGGATGACGAGAATATTTTTATCTCCGTAAGCGGTGTAATACTGGATGATCTCCTGTCCGGTTGCAAATCCGGAGCCGATGATAAACGCAATGACGGCACCGGCAAGAATCAACGTTCGTTTCCAATTTATTTTATTTTCCATGTTCATAATCTCCTTCATAAGTAATGTAAGTACTTTTTGCGCGCGATCATACACGCCGCTATTTTTCAGAGCGGAGATACAGAACTTTTTTCTTTCCATCTTTGCTTTTTTGGGAATTTAAATCGCACAGAAATCGTGCCAGGTAATATGCATGCCATCGATAATGCAGGAAAGGAAATTTTCTCTTGCACATGGATAAGAAGTAAAGGACGGCACAGAAAATAAAGACCAGAAACAGCGCCATGTTGCGAAGCACATTCTGATTCAGAGTATATATGATATGCTTGACATCCTGTTCATTCCGTATAGAGTCAAAAGTGTGTACAGAGTCGTCGGAGCTCTTAATGACAACGACGGGTAAATTGTCATCTTCAGTCTGATCCTGCCAGGATCGAGCCGGGTTTTTGTCGGAAGACGTTTCTAGTAAGAATAAACCGGATGAAGAAAAAAGCAGTATGAAAACACATGCCAAAAGAACAAATATCTTGATTACATGGTTCATTTTGATCGCCTCCCGCCTCATTATAATACTATTTAAAAATACCATTTGACGGCATATATGTCAACGAAAAACACAAACCCGCTGGCTTTTACACCAGCGGGTTCGTGTTTTATAGTTATCTAAAGGAATGAGAGTAAAGTGTCGCACTTCGGTTCCCCGAAGTGCTTACTTTATGAGGGGGGAGATAGTGAGTGTTAATCAACTATCTGGTACTTAGTATAACCAATAAATATGTCTAAAATGTGTTAAATTTATAAAAGAAATCGAAATTTTATTAAGAAGTCATTAATGTAAAGGGTTATTCCATAACCCCGTCAGTCTCCAATCCCTCAAACTGCATCTTGTAATAATGCGCATAAATGCCGTCTTTCTCCAGAAGTTCGGTGTGGGATCCACGCTCTGCGATTCCCTTTTCCGTGATGACAATGATTTCGTCTGCATTGCGGATCGTCGAGAGACGATGTGCGATCGTGATCGTTGTCCGGTTTTTAGCCAGTGCCTCCAGACTTTTCTGGATATGGCGTTCGCTCTCATTATCCAGGGCGCTGGTAGCCTCATCGAGGATTAGGATCGGAGGATTTTTCAGGAATACGCGGGCAATAGAGATCCGCTGCTTTTGTCCGCCGGAAAGTCTTGTTCCGCGTTCGCCCACAAAGGTGTCATAGCCGTCCGGAAGTTCCTCGATGAAATCGTGGATGTTGGCTTTCTTGGCTGCATCTATGATTTCTTCCATAGTGGCGCCCGGCTTTCCGTAGGCGATATTTTCCTTGATCGTTCCGCAGAAGAGATACACATCCTGCTGTACAATACCGATATTATTTCGGAGAGATTTTAATTTCAAATCCCGGACATCCTGCCCGTCAATTGTTATCCGTCCGCCTGTGACGTCATAAAAACGCGGCAGAAGGTTGCAGATGGTTGTCTTTCCCCCTCCGGATGGACCCACCAGTGCGATGGAGCGTCCTGCCGGAATCTGGAAGGAGACATTGGAAAGGACAGGCGTGTCATCGTCTGCATAGCAAAAGGAGATGTTTTCGTAAGAGACAAGCCCCTTTACATTGTGCAGATCTTTTGCGTTTTCGGAGTCTTTGATATCTGGCTTCGTATCCATGACTTCCAGGAAACGGCGGAATCCGGAAAGACCTTTCTGCATCATTTCGGTCAATTCTACAAGAATCTGGATTGGGCTGATAAAGATTCCGATGTACAGTGCGTACATGGCAAGATCGCCTGGATCCATCTGGCCTTTGGCGATGAGATAGCCGCCGAAGACAAGAGTCACGAGGTACATCATTCCCTGGAAGAAAAGATTCCATCCCATGAAGCTTCCCATGCAGTTGTAGTTAGCCCCTTTGGAGAGAAGAAATCCGTGGTTGCTCTTTCTGAATTTTTTTCGCTCTATGTCTTCATTTGCAAAAGACTGAACGACACGGATACCGGCCAGAGTGTCCTGCAGGCTGGCATTGACGTCCCCGATCTTTTTGCGGTTATCCAGGAAGGTTGCCTGCATCCGTTTGTTCTGGCTCATGGAAAAGACGAACATGAAGACGACAAGTATAGCCAGAGGAATCGCCAGTCTCCAGTTGATCAGGAACAGGAAGACGAAAGAACCGATGATCTTGATCAGGGAGATGAAGAGATTCTCCGGGCCGTGGTGTGCGAATTCCGCAATGTCAAAAAGGTCGGATACGAGCTTGCTCATCATCTGGCCGGAGTTATGTGTATTGTAATAAGAAAAAGAAAGTTTTTCATAGTGGTCAAAAAGCTGTTGGCGCATGTCGCGCTCCATATATGCACCCATCATATGGCCCTGGTAGCTGACATAGTATTTGCACAGACTCTGGATGATGTACATGATGAGAAGCCCGAGTGCCAGCGGCAGCAAAGCGCGCAGGATGACCGAGCTTTCCTTTGTAAACAATGTGTTGACAGAAGTTCTCAGGATTTGCGGGTAGGCAAGATCAACGAGACTTATTACCGTAGCGCAGATCAAATCCAGGAAAAAGACAGTGCGGTACGGCTTATAGTAATGTATGAAACGCTTTAAAGTATCCATAAAGTCCTCCTTTGGTGTAAAAATAGTTTCCCTGAAATACTGTAACATAATTCCGCAAAAGCCGCAATGAAACGGGATGGATATCTTTAAGAACAATTAAGAATTTTCTTTTTAGACTCTTAAAAAATATATGTTAATCTTGTATACTATATGGAGAGGTGAAGAACATGTATAGAATTTTAGTTTGTGACGATGACAAGGAGATTGTGGACGCGATTGAAATCTACCTTGTGCAGGAAGGATATGAAATTTTAAAAGCTTATGACGGAGAGCAGGCGCTGAAAATTCTGGAAGAGGAGAAGGTGGATCTTCTTATTATCGATGTGATGATGCCGAGGCTTGACGGGATTCGCGCGACATTGAAGATTCGTGAGAAGATGAGTCTTCCTATCATTATTTTGTCCGCCAAGTCCGAGGATGCGGATAAGATACTGGGACTTAATATCGGGGCAGACGATTATGTGACGAAACCGTTCAACCCGCTGGAGCTGGTGGCCCGCGCGAAGTCGCAGATCAGAAGGTACACAAAGCTTGGAAGTACAGTAAGCGCCGACAGCCAGGAGGCAGTCTATTCTGTGGCCGGGCTGTCTATCAATGATGACTTAAAAGAAGTGACCGTGGACGGCGAGATTGTAAAACTCACGCCGACGGAATATGATATTCTTCTGCTGCTCGTGAAAAATCAGGGTAAAGTCTTTTCTATAGATCAGATTTACGAGAATATCTGGAATGAAGAGGCGATCGGAGCAGACAATACGGTGGCAGTACATATCCGCCATATCAGGGAGAAGATCGAGATCAACCCAAAAGATCCGCGGTATTTAAAAGTAGTCTGGGGCGTCGGCTACAAAATAGAAAAACTTTAGGAAGGATTTGTGTATGAGAAAATGGTACTGTTCGCCTACATGTAAAGGCTTTTTGCTGATTTTGGCCCATATCTGTGTAATCTTAAGCGCGGTCAGCTTTGCGTGGATCGGGATGACGGCAGGTATGCGCTACATGCTTCCCTTTGAGAAGGCGCCGAGTCAATATGAGCAGACAGCAGGGTTCGAAGAACAGATGGAGGAGATGTCCCGGCATGTGCTCAATCAGCTCTCTGTCAAAGGGCGGTTTGAGACGGACGGGAAGTACAATCCCGATAAGCTCATCGATGTGGCTCGTTACGCATCCGGCAGTGTAAAACAGGACGGGACAAACAAGACAGGGATCGCATACAAGCTGAGAGATCTGGAGCGATGGAGCAAGTCCTACACGAATGCAATGGAGCAGGAGGAGAAGGAAGATCAGTTCCTGAACGATTATGGGACGACTGTTGTCGTCTGTCTTCAGAACGACGGCAATTATCATTATTATTATGGCGATGATTTCCGTAATCGAATGCTTTCCGGAGAACTCACATTTTCCTCAAACGGGGAGTATGTATCCAATGAGGAGAAACTAAATGCCCTGATCAATGAAAATACAAATTCCATCGGATTTGGGCAAGTCCTTGACCAAAACGGAGAGATCCTATATACAGACTGCTGGAATCTCGGCCTTGGGTATGAGGTTATAAAAGAGCCATATTCGCTGGATGGTGCGCAAAATCTTGTGGAACTGGCCAATACAGACAGCCGGTGGAACGGAAGACTGGCAGATGCTTACCATGCACTGACAGCCACATTGCAGACGATCGGGACGGATTTGGCATCTTACCGGGAAGCTCCGCGCGGCTGGGAAGAAGGAAATACAAATTATACGTATATTTATGCAAATTATGACACGCAGCAGATCTATTCCAACAGACAGGAATATCAAGATATCAAAAGTGTTGACGAATATAAAGATGCAGTCAAGAAACTGGGTGCATACGTGATTGTCACGCCGAAGCTTGCCGGATTTGAGTCGACTTTCGAAAATCCTGCAGAGCGGGCTCAGGAGTGGAAGAACAATGTCGTGGAGGTACAGGCCAATATCACAAACGATACCAATTACGTGTTTATGGCTGCTGTCGATACCACTTATCCGGTCCCGGATGAGTTCGAAAACCGAAAAGATATCTATGAGAAGATCATACCGTACGTGGATACAGCTGTGGATGTGGCATGGGGAGGCCTGATCTCGTTTTTCATGATTCTCATCTGGCTTACGATCATATCCGGAAGAAGCTGGAAATCCGAAGGAGATACGGTCGTCCTTGCCGGATTCGACAAGTGGAAAACAGAGATCGCTGCGATTACGGTAGGAGGTCTCTGGACGCTGGCTATATATATCTGTAGCAACTGGATTTCCAATTATGTGTCAGCGTATGAATACTACTATGAAGAATCGAACTGGAGTAGGGAGAGTATCGTCTCTGTGTATGCAGTTCTGATGGTCGGGATCATCGCCCTGATCAGTTGCGTATTCTTTTTCTGGGCTTATCTGAGCCTTGTAAGACGGATCAAGGCAAAAACTCTCTGGAAGAACAGTATTTTAAAAGGTGTGTGCGATACAGTTAAGCTAGGATGGACAAATCGCAGCAGCATGTTCCAGACAATGATACTTTATGTTTTATTCCTTATCGTGGAATTGATTACCTGGGGAAATACGCCGCTCCTTCTTATTGGGATCGCCGTCAATATTGGGGTGGCGATCGGCCTTATCCGGTATGTGTCGGCGAGACAGAAGATCAAGAAAGGTATTACAGAGATTGCCAAGGGAAATGTAAATTACAAGATCCCGCTGGACGGCCTCAAAGGAGAATCACTGGAGATCGCTCAGACCGTCAATAAACTCGGGGAAGGGCTCAACAAGGCGTTGGAAAAAAGTGTGCAGGATGAGCGCTTAAAGACAGACCTGATCACAAATGTCTCCCACGATATCAAGACGCCGCTCACATCCATTATCAACTATGTGGCGATCCTTAAGAGGGAGAACTTCCAGGATCCGAAGATCCGGAACTATCTCGATATTTTGGAGACAAAAGCGGAGCGCTTAAAAACTCTGACAGAAGATGTCGTGGAAGCTTCAAAAGTCAGCAGCGGCAATATCAAGCTGGAGCTTATGACACTCAACATGGTAGAGATGATCTACCAGGTAGAGGCAGAATATGAAGAAAAATTTGAGGCAAGAGATCTGAAAGTCGTCTTTAATATGCCGGACGAACCGGCACTGATCCGCGTAGACGGAAGACGCCTGTGGAGAGTCTTTGCCAATGTGTTCAACAATGCGGCCAAATACGCCATGGAAGGGACGCGGGTTTATGCAGACCTGATCATACAGCCGGGAACGGTTAAATTCGTCCTGAAAAATGTGTCAGACCAGCAGCTCAATTTCTCAGCAGATGAGCTGACAGAACGGTTTATCCGCGGCGATGTCTCAAGAAGCACGGAAGGAAGCGGACTTGGTTTGTCCATTGCAAAAAATCTCACGACGCTCCAGGGAGGCACCTTCGATCTCTATCTGGACGGAGACCTTTTTAAGGTAATTATTTCATTCCCGCGAGTGCGGAAAACGAACACATGATGACAAAGATAAAAAGGCCGTGGTGTGAAAAGGAAGGAATACTTTTCACATCACGGCCTGCTTTAGTAGTGCGCGCTAATCCTCTAAATATTTTCTGATTTCATTTGGTTTTAAAACTCTTCCTGGTGCGATCAGTTTGCCGTCAATCATGAGGGAAGGGGAAGACATTACTCCAAGTTTTACAATCTCAATTAAATCCTCGACTTTTTCAATATCAGCCTCGATTTTCATATCTTTGACAGTTTCAACTACATTGTGATATAGCTTGTCGCATTTTTCGCAGCCTGTTCCAATTACTTTGATGTTCATACAGTTCCTCCTAATTTCGCAGTTTCATTTCTGATCCAACCGTTTCTTCCCAGGCAGAATAAATCTTTCGTATGATAGCCGGGCCGATCTTTGAGATAAATACAAGCTGGGATTTTTCATAAATGTTTGATTTTTTAAAATCAATTTTCGATCCAACTACATCGACCTGATTCCACCCTTCGCCTTTCAGATGAAAAAACCCTTTTATACGGTATACATCCGGAATCAGATTTGTGAGAAAAGAGATCAGCTTTTGCTTCTCGATTTCTCCATCAAAATCCATAAATAATGTCTTAGGCTTTGTTTCTTCGGAATTTGTGGTTTCTTCGCCCTCAGCCCATTGATACAGCAAAAGATCTTCTTCAAGAAAATGGAAGTCCAATTCGCCTAAAATACTGGTTTCTATTTTGCAAACAGGGTTGATTTCCCGTATTTTCTTTATCAGATGTTCAATCTGTTGGCTGTTTACCAGGTCTTTTTTCGTGATCACTGCCAAATGGCAATGTTTCAGTTGGCGGTATACAGTCTCCAGATCTTCCAACTGTTCTGCAAAGTTTACCGCATCGACAAGACAGATCACACCTTTAAAATCATATTCCTTTCCGGACATTACCTTTGTTGCTTCTAATATTTCTTCGATATTAGAAGGGTCGCTCAATCCGGAACTTTCTACAAAAAGATATTCTAAGTCCTGTGCAGCCATCTCGCTTAATGCCTGAACAAAGTTGAGTTTTAGGCAAGAACAAAAAATAGAACCTCTGTTGATTTCCACCATTTGAATATCGTCATTTCGCAGGATTGTTCCATCGATTCCGAGCTTCCCAAATTCATTTTGAATAATTCCTACTCGATGTCCCTTCAATCTCTCTAAAATTTTTAACATGACCGTTGTTTTTCCCGATCCCAGAAATCCTGTCAGCACATATAGTTTTGCTGTGTTATTATCTTCCATCGCCGTCTCCTTTCGTATCGGTTTTCTTCTTTTCACAATTACAATCCAAAACACCTTGGAAATCTTCAGGTATGATGAGTTTTCCCAATGTTTTATATACATCGTTTAGTTTTTCTAAATTTAGTGAATAGTGTGTCCATTTCCCCTCTTTTCTGGGAAGTACGAGTCCGGCATCACATAAAAGCTTCATGTCATGTGATAAAGTGGGCTGACTGATCTGAAAGGCTTCCTGTATTTTACAGGCACACAATTCGCCTTCCGATAACATATCGATTATCTTAAGGCGTTTCGGGTCGGAAAAGACTTTAAATATTTTTGCGTATTCCATATAATTAATTTTCATCTTTTATCGCCTACCTTACTTACATAGATTTTCTTCGATATGTTTATCATACATCTTATATAGAAAAAAGTCAATTTGTTTAAGGGGGCCGACATCTTCTGATTTTAGACAATGAAATATTGTATTGAATTGAAGAAATAGCCTACAACAATAATGCCAATCGTACATATTGCAATAAAAATGCCAAGCAGTTTTGGCTTGACTGCCTTGCGGAGCATAATAATGGAAGGCAGAGAAAGTGTAGTAACCCCCATCATAAAGGACAGGACAACGCCGAGCAAAGCGCCTTTTGATAACAACGCTTCCGCGATAGGAATTGTGCCAAAAATGTCCGCATACATTGGGATACCTGCAAGTGTAGCAAGAATGACACCAAACGGGTTATTGCTGCCAAGAACTTTTACAATCCAATCTTCTGGAATCCAGTTGTGAATAATGGCGCCGATACCTACGCCTATCAGAATATACGGTATAACCTTTTTTGCAGTCGCGATTACCTGTTCCCACGCGTAGCTTATACGGTCATGGAAATGAAGTTCTTCTTGGGCAACATCGATCGAGTGGCTAATACGGATGTATTCTTCCACTTGATTTTCCAGGTGCAGTTTTTCGATCAGCGTTCCTCCCATAACAGCCACAACTAAGCCTAATATTACATATAAAACAGCAACTTTCCAGCCGAAAATACTCATCAGCAAAACAAGACTTCCGAGATCGACCATAGGCGATGAGATCAAAAAAGAAAACGTAACGCCGAGGGGTAAGCCAGCACTTGTAAACCCGATAAACAAAGGGATAGAGGAACAAGAACAAAATGGCGTCACTGTACCGAGCAAAGCAGCAATCACATTTGCCCAGATACCGTGAAATCTGCCAAGTATCTTTCTAGTCCTTTCAGGAGGAAAGTAACTTTGAATATAAGAAATCACTAAAATCAAGATACCCAGCAGCAATATGATTTTGATCGTATCGTAGAGAAAAAACTGGATGCTGCCGCCGATTCTGCCTGAAGTGTCGACACCACAGGCGTTCAAAATCGTTCCGATGAACCGATTTAACCAACTCATACCGAGGACTTCGTTTTGAAAAATGTTCCACGCTGTTTTTAATGTTTCCATAAGCATCTCCATTCATATAGTTATATTGAAATATATCTATGTGATAGTGTATGCCATATATAGAAAAAAGTCAATATGTATTTGCAAATGAAGAAAAATTACCTGTAATCCTTCCTTGCGTTTTGCATAAATACGCATTACAATAATGTATCATAGAAAGAGAAAGGAATGCCGAAAAATGACAGAATTAAGAGAGTGTCTTAAAGAGGTGTTTTGCATAAAGCTTTTGGCGGCGGTCTTAAGCAATCCGAGGACGGCCGGCGAGACGAAAAAAGTAAAGATCAGACCTGTACTCAGACAGGATGTTCTCTGCTTCCAGTTTGAGGAACACAGAGGAAAGCAGGTCTTTCACGAAAACCTGGAGGCCGAGGAAGCCATAGAGCGGACCATGGAATGGATGGAGTTCTTTCGCCAGATGCAGATCGATATGGAGCAGCAGTCTGTCACGATCCTTGTGAGCAAAAAAGGAAAAGTGACTATACGAAAAAAGCAGGTAAAAAGACCGGAGAGTGTGAAGGCGGATCTGTCGCACAATAGGGAGAAGCGGTACATTCTCAAGGAGGGAATGGATATTCCATTTCTCAGAGATCTTGGGGTTATGACACAGGAGGGGAAGATCGTCCGCTCCAGATTTGACAAGTTCCGGCAGATCAACCGTTATCTGGAATTCATCGAAGATATTCTGCCGAAGCTTCAGAAAGACGGAGAGATCACAATCCTTGATTTTGGGTGTGGGAAGTCTTATCTGACATTTGCTCTCTATCATTATCTCCACGAGATGAAAAAGTATGATATTCGGATCGTGGGACTGGATCTGAAGGAAGATGTGATCCGCCACTGCAACGAACTTGCACAAAAGTACAGGTATGAGAAACTGCGCTTTCTTACAGGAGATATTGCACAGTACGACGGCATGACAGAGGTCGATATGGTTGTCACACTTCACGCATGTGATACAGCTACGGACTATGCACTCGAGAAAGCTGTGCGGTGGAACGCAAAGGTCATCTTGTCAGTCCCGTGCTGCCAGCACGAGCTGAACAGGCAGATACACAATGATATATTAGAGCCGATCTTGTCATACGGTCTGATAAAGGAACGAATGGCAGCGCTTGTGACGGACGCGCTTCGTGCGGAATACCTGAAAAAAGCGGGGTATGATGCGCAGATACTGGAATTTATCGACATGGAGCATACTCCGAAAAATATTTTGATACGTGCGGTAAAAACAGGAAGAAAGGCGCAGAATCAGGATAAAATAAAAGCGTGTGAAGAGTTTTTACATGTTAAGCCTGCCATTGGCAGACTTCTTTAAGAAGAAAAGGGGAGTAATGAATGAAAACAAAAGTCATACATGCAGGAGTGCTTGCGGGTGTGTTCATCCTGGCAATCCTCGTGTTCAGCTATATCACAAATAAAGATAATGAAGATCTGACATCAGATATCGGCAGTGCGACACTTCCGAGGGTTTCCTTTGTCTATGGGGACTATGAGATCAATGGGCAGAACGGGTATGTAAGTGATATGGATCTTGCCACTATGAGAGGCGCAGTAACACCGGTGGAAAATGGAACTGTAAAGATGCGGATCCAGGATACAGACAAGAAACCCCAGTCTGCAGAATACGAGATCTTTTCCATAGACGGGCGCAAGAATCTGTACTCTGGAAAGATCAAGTCACTGGAAGATACGGTCGAGATCACGGTTCCGCAGAAAGTATTGGCAGATGGGGAAAGATTTCTGAGGGTAACACTGCATTTCGAAGGAGAAGAGCGAGCTTACTACTATACGAGAATTGACGACTCTTCGGACTGGAACATGGACAAATGTATGAGCTATGTGAAAAATTTCCACGAAAAAGAGATGGACGCCGAAGCGGCACAGGAGCTCAAAGCTGACCTGGAACCGAGCAGCGAAGGCGACAACTCCACCTTCCAGACGGTAAACATCCACTCTGATTTTGATCACATCACATGGAGCGGGCTTTCGCCGGAAATCGTGGGGGATGTACAGTGGGAGGTTATGGAGGCCAATTCTCAGTACATGTCCATTCTTCTGAGCTATCAGGTTAACTGTAAAGGGGAAATCAATGAGACAGACAGGTACAATATAAAGGAATTTTTCCGGGTTCGTTACTCAGAAAACCGACAGATGTATCTGCTGGATTACGAAAGAACAATGAACCAGCTTTTTGACGGCAACAAGCAAAATCTCACAGAAGACGGAATCTTGCTTGGGGTAACGGATCCGGATGTGGACTATCTGGTTAACAAAGAGGGAACAGTCGTCTCCTTTGTACAGGAGCGGGAGCTCTGGAACTATAACAAAGAGGAAGATCATCTTTCTTGTGTATTCAGCTATGCCAACGCGGAAAATCAGGATGTGAGAAACAGCCTGGATCATCACAGTATCCAGCTTGTGTCTATGGATCAGGATGGAAGCACCACCTTTACTGTGACCGGATACGTGAACAGAGGACCTCAGGAAGGAAAGGTTGGGGTCGCGGTTTACTATTATGATATCAACAAAAACTCAGTGGAGGAGATTGTGTTTATACCGAGCACGAAATCTCATGAAGTGCTGGGGAGTGATCCGGGCAAACTTGTATATTACAGCAATACAAGCGGAAAACTTTATGTTATGCAGGACGGAACGCTCTATGAGCTGGATCTGATCCATGATACGCGAAAAACCCTTGTGAAGAGTCTCGACCAGGGACAGTATGTAAGTTCACAGGAGGGACATTTGCTGGCATATCAGAAAAAAGGAGAGATCAACAGTGCCACAGAGATCGAAGTGCTCAATCTTGCTACAGGAAAAGGCTATAAAGTCACGGCAGGAGAAAACGAGAGTATAAGGCCGCTTGGATTTATCCGGAATGACTTTGTCTATGGAACAGCAAAGCAGGGAGATCTGGGAGTGACGGCCTCGGGCGAGACCGTTGTCCCGATGTATAAACTGGAAATCCGAAATCAGAGAAATGAGACGGTCAAAACATACCAGGAGAACAATGTCTTTGTGCTGGAAGTTGTCTTTGAAGACGATATGGCGACTCTGAAGCGGGCCGTAAAGAGTGGAAACACATACAACTATGTGGCCGCGGACTATATTACGAACAACGAAGAAAGAGAAGAGAGCAATATTTATCTGGATTCTTATACAAGCGAAACCAGAGGGACGCAGATAAGACTTGCCTATGAGGATGGGATTGAGGACACATCGCCGAAGATTCTGCAGCCGAAGTTTTCTATGACGGAGGGACAAATGACCTTGTCATTTGACTCCGCGGAAAAGAAGGGGACGTACTATGTCTACGCATTTGGAAAGCTTCAAGGGATCTACCAGAATGCGGGATATGCGGTAAAAAAGGCGGATGATATGGACGGAGTGGCCGTTACATCCAGACTGGCCTACGTATATGAACGCGGCAATAAGCCGGTTTCCTATCAGATCTCAGAACTGGGGGACACAGCCGTAAAAGAAGGGGAGAATGCTCTGGAGACATGCATGAGGATCATCATGCAACTTCAGAAATTAAATGTGGAATTTCAGGATATAAAAGACGGAGAGTCTGTCATTGACCATATCAACAGTACAGTAGCAGGCGAAGCGCTGGAACTTTCCGACTGCACAGCAGAACAGATAACGTATCTTGTCGGACAAGGGATTCCGGTGGCCGCTCTGACCGGAAATGGAAATGCAGTTCTGCTGACAGGCTATGACAAGGCGACCGTGACCTACTTTGATGTGGCATCTCAATCTGAGAAGACCGTTACTCTGGAAAGGATGGATGAGATGACAAAACCGGCAGGAAATACCTATATCGGATATACAAAGTAGAATTTTAGATCAGAAGCAAAACTCCGAGAAATATGACATTGACAATCGTAAATGTGAGAAGATATTGCTTCTTCTGCTTCGGATAGCGTGCAGCTATCTGGCGGTATGATATCAGACTTGCCATCGATGCGATAAGCGTTCCAAGACCGCCGATATTTGTACCGATGATCAGTTCCTGGATCTGATCCGTATATCCGGATAGGAGCATGGCGGCAGGAACATTGCTGATGACCTGGCTGGCAGCGATGGAGAACATCCTTTCATGACCAGCCAGAATATTTAAAAGTGCCTGATGCAGCCATTCCAGGTGCTTCAAATTTCCAACAAAAATAAAGAAGAAAATGAAGGTAAGAAGCAGCGTATAGTCAATTCTCCGAAACAGATTCCGTTTCTTATAAAAAATGCAGCAGCATGTGACGGCAAGCAGAATTATATGAGGTATCAGTTTCGCTACGGTAAGGATGCAAAGTGCAAACAGGAAAAGGTACAAGGGGATTTTATGAAAATCGATCGTTCCTGTTGTTTTTAATTTCAGTTTTGTCTTCGTCTGACGGAAGCCGAGAAAGACAAACAAAATAAGAAGTCCGGCAGCAGCCAACGTATATGGCAGCATCAAGGAAAAAAAGCTCTTTAAATCCATCCCTGACAGGGAGAACAGATAGAGATTTTGAGGATTCCCGATGGGGGTAAACATGCTGCCAAGGTTTGCAGCAACAGTCATCAAAGTTACGGTAAGGCAGACGGAGGCCTGCATCCCGGAAGCTCCAAGAAGCATGAGGCCAAATGGCACAAAGGTAATCGACGCCACGTCATTTGTGATAATCATACTGCTGATAAAACAAAAAAACACAAGGGAAAAGACAAGCCCTTTTGTGGTGCTTACAACGGAAAGAATCCGGTTCCCGGTATATTGAAAAAAGGATTCTTCGTTCAGCCCTTCGATAACCAGCATCAGACAAAAGAGCAGGATGAGGGTATGGAAATCGATATATTTCAGGTAGTCAGGCCCCGGAGGCGAAACAAAGCAAGAGAAAATGGCAAGGCACATGGAGATAGACAAAACAATATCTTTTTTTAAAAAATTGGTTATTTTCTGAATCATAGTATGCTCCTTGTATTCTTATTTTTCCACTGAGAATTATAACAGAACAGGCAGGGTGCGTCATTGTTTTTTTGAGAAATTAACTGATGTAATCTTTGATAAAGCATGATATAATAGGTAGATGATAAAAATGGCCGAAGATTTGGCAGACTCTGGAGGGAAGGAAAATGGATTTGATAACAGTCAGAGAATTATACAAAGACACTCAGACATATCTGGATCAGAAAGTGACAATCGGCGGATGGGTAAGAAGCATCCGTGATTCCAAAGCGTTTGGATTTATTGTGATAAATGATGGATCTTACTTTGAGACGATCCAGGTAGTTTACCACGATACGATGGAGAATTTTAAAGAGATCTCCAAATTAAACGTAGGGGCAGCTTTGATCGTCAAGGGAACACTTGTGGCAACACCACAGGCAAAGCAGCCTTTTGAGATTCAGGCAGAAGAGATCGTTGTGGAAGGTGCATCTGCGCCGGATTACCCGCTTCAGAAGAAGCGCCATACACTGGAATATCTTAGGACAATGACACATCTGCGGCAGAGGACAAACACATTCCAGGCAGTGTTCCGGGTACGTTCTCTGATCGCATACGCTATCCACCAGTTCTTTCAGGACAGAGGATTTGTATATGTGCACACGCCGCTGATCACAGGAAGTGACTGCGAAGGTGCGGGAGAGATGTTCCAGGTTACAACGCTGGATTTGGAGAATCCGCCGAAGAACGAAGATGGAACGATCGATTACACCAAAGATTTCTTTGGAAAACACACAAGCCTTACAGTAAGCGGACAGCTCAACGCAGAGACATATGCCCAGGCATTCCGTGATGTATATACATTTGGACCGACATTCCGGGCAGAGAATTCCAATACGACCCGCCACGCAGCCGAATTCTGGATGGTGGAGCCGGAGATGGCGTTTGCAGACCTGGAAGACACGATGGATCTCGGGGAAGCAATGCTGAAATATATCATCAACTATGTGCTTGAGAACGCTCCGGAAGAGATGAAATTTTTCAATTCGTTCATCGACAAAGGATTGCTTGACCGACTTCACAATGTAGCTGAATCCGATTTCGCAAAAGTGACGTACACGGAAGCGGTAGATATCCTGAAAAAGAACAATGATAAGTTTGAGTATAAAGTGGAATGGGGCATTGATCTTCAGACAGAACATGAACGCTATCTTACAGAAGAAGTGTTCAAGCGTCCGGTCTTTGTCACAGACTATCCGAAGGACATCAAAGCCTTCTATATGAAGCTCAATGACGACGGAAAGACAGTGGCAGCAGTGGACTGCCTTGTACCTGGGATCGGAGAGATCATTGGCGGAAGCCAGAGGGAGGATGACTATGACAAGCTCTACAACAGAATGAAAGAGCTTGGAATGGACACGGATGAATATCAGTTCTATCTGGATCTGCGCAAATACGGTTCCACAAGGCATGCAGGGTTTGGTCTTGGATTTGAACGGTGCGTGATGTACCTTACAGGTATGTCAAACATCCGTGACGTGGTTCCGTTCCCAAGAACAGTAAACAACTGCGATCTGTAAATAAGGGGATAAAGTCAAGAAGGGGATGTATATGAATCATATTCTGGTTGTGGATGACGAAAAGGAAATAGCCGATGTTGTCGAGTTGTATCTGAAAAATGATCAGTATGAGGTTTTGAAATTCTATACAGGCGAGGAAGCGCTTGCCTGTATAGAGTCCACAAAGATTGATCTGGCGCTTCTGGATGTGATGCTGCCGGATATTGACGGATTTACGATTCTGAAAAAAATCAGAGAAAAGTACACATTTCCGGTTATCATGCTGACGGCAAAGACGGAATACATGGATAAGATCACAGGGCTTACCCTGGGGGCGGACGATTATATCGCCAAACCGTTCAATCCTCTGGAGATGGTGGCAAGGGTAAAGGCTCAGCTCAGACGGTATACAAAATACAATGAGGGGACAAGAGCGGAAAGCAATGTCATTGATTTTGCAGGTCTTTTCCTGGACCGGAATTCCCACGAATGTATTTACAATGAAAAGACGCTCACGCTTACACCCATTGAATTTGATATTCTCTGGCTTCTCTGCGAAAACAGAGGGAAAGTCATCAGTTCGGAAGAGCTGTTTGAAAATGTCTGGCATGAAAAGTATTATAAAAACAGCAATAATACAGTCATGGTACATATCCGGCATCTGCGGGAGAAGATGAGCGGCCCGACAGGAAAATCCGATTTTATCAAGACTGTCTGGGGAGTGGGGTATAAGGTTGAAGAATAGACCGGGCAGACTGAAAAAAAGTAAATACAGGAAACTGAAATTGAGCATTTTGCTGCAGACGGTGTTTGTTACAGCGCTTACGGTTCTTGTCGGAGGATTCCTTCTGGAGTATATCATCGATGGAGTATACAACGATGATTTCTCGGAGGTATTTATCGGCGTACTGAAATTTTTCCATGTCAAAGAGGAAGTTGCCATCAATCTGTACTGGAGAGTACTGGGCGACAATAAAAACTTCTTTATGATACTGGGATTTCTCGGACTGTTTGCGCTTTTTTTCTATATTGCTCTGTCAAAAATGATGAAGTATCTCGAACAGGTGGAGGACGGTATTGAAAACATTGTCTCGGAATCCAGCGATCCGATCCATCTGATCACGGAGCTCCAGCCCATCGAAAAGAAACTCAACAGTATCAAATATACGCTTGAGAGGCAGGAGCGTGAGATGCAGGAGGCGGAACGGAAGAAAAATGAGCTGGTCGTCTTTCTTGCCCATGATCTGAAGACGCCGCTTACAAGTATTGTGGCATATCTGACCATGCTGGAATCCCATCCGGAGATGCCAGTGGAAGAACGCTGCAAGTACACGAAGATTTCCCTGGAAAAGGCAATGCGGCTAGGAGAGCTGATCGGAGAATTCTTTGAGATCACGCGGTTTAACGCGCAGGATATTATTCTTGAGAAGACGGAGCTGAATCTCAGCAGGATGCTGGAGCAGATCGCAGACGAGCTGTATGGTGTGCTCCAGGGCAGAAATCTCGTGTGCGAGGTGGATTTTGACGAAGACATTATTGTAAAGGCGGATCCGGACAAGATGGCCAGAGTATTTGACAACTTGCTTCGAAATGCTATTTCCTACTGCAGGAGAGGGACGGTAATACGTATCTGGCTGTCCCAGGACGAAAAGGATGCAAGGATCGTCTTTGCCAACGAAGGAGAACGGATACCGGAGGAGAAGCTTTCTCACATTTTCGAAAAATTTTTCCGGGCGGACGAATCCCGATCCAGCCAGACAGGCGGAGCGGGGCTTGGACTTGCTATCGCAAAAGAAATCGTGGAACTTCACGGCGGTACGATCCATGCAAAAAGTGATGACAGAGAGACGCGGTTTACCGTGACGCTTCCAATCCACGGGAAGGAGGAATAAAGTGAAATTCATACACACGGCGGACGTTCACTTGGGAGTGAAGCCGGACGCAGGCAGGGCATATACGAAAAACAGACCGGAAGAAATCTGGAAAAGTTTTGAAAAACTGATCAGACTGTGCGAACGGGAAAAGACCGATCTCCTTGTGATTGCGGGGGACTTGTTTCACAGACAGCCTCTTCTCAGGGAGATGAAGGAAGTCAACGCTCTTTTTGCCCGCCTGACTCACACGAAAGTCGTGCTGGTAGCGGGAAATCATGATTTTGTCAAGCAGGATTCCTATTACCGGAGTTTTCGGTGGGCGCGCAATGTGTTTCCTCTTCTTGGAAAAGAGATGCAAAAGATCGAATTCCCGGAACTTGGGACGGCCGTGTCCGGATTCAGCTACTGGGACAGAGAATACAGAGAGGGAATCCGAGATTCCTGGAAATGCCGAAGAACCCAGGATACGGAAATTCTTATCCTGCACGGAGGAGATGAAAAGCACCTGCCGTTCCGGAAAAGGGAAACAGAGCTTTTGGGTTACGATTATGTAGCCCTGGGACATATTCACAAACCAGACCAGAAAGAGCAGCAAAGCTCCTACTGCGGGGCATTGGAGCCGACAGATCCCAATGACACGGGAGACCATGGATTCATTCTGGGAGCCGCCGCAAATGGACTTGTAAAGACAAGATTCGTGCCGTTTGCTTCGAGAAAATACATCCATCTGGATATCCAGGCGGATGAAAAGATGACGGGGAGCTTGCTGCGGGACACGATCCGGGAGAAGATCGAAGAACAGGGTATCGAAAATATGTACCGGGTAGAGATTACCGGCTTTCGGGATCCGGACATCGAATTTGCCGCCGCGAGTATGGATCCGTATGGGAACGTTATCGATGTGCTGGACTTTACAAATCCGTCTTACGACTTCGGGAAACTTTCTGCAGTTAACAAAGGAAATCTTCTGGGAAGGTTTATACAGAGTTTTGAGAAAGAAGGGGAGGATGGACTCCTCGAAGAGATGGCGCTTTATGAAGGGGTAAAGGCGCTTTTGGAAACAAAAAGGGGATCATAAAGGGAGTACCAAGATGAAGATAAAGCGATTGGAGATCAGCGGATTCGGAAAATTTCATGATCGGAATATCGAGGTTGGGGATGGCATCAACGTATTTGCGGGGGAAAACGAGGCCGGAAAAACAACCATTTACGCATTTTTGAAAAGCATGTTGTTCGACATTGAGCGAGGGCGCGGAAGGGCGGCAGCCGGAGATATGTTCCACAGGTATGAACCGTGGGATAAGCCTTGGCAATATGGAGGAATGATACAGTTTGAGAGCGGAGGGCGAACGTTTCAGATTGAAAGGGATTTTACAAAGAACGGAAAAAAAACACGTTTTTTTTGCCTGGATGACGGGGAAGAACTTTCGGTGGATGACGGAGATCTGCAGGCGGTTCTGTCGGATCTTGACAGGGCGACTTTTGAGAATACGGTAGCCATCGGACAGCTGGCAGCTGCGCCAGGAGAAACGCTCCAGACTGCGGTACAGAATTATGCTGCCAATTATTATCACTCCGGCAGCAGTGACATGGATCTGGAAGCATCTCTTTCTTACCTCAGAGAGCGCGCGCGGGAACTCTCCAGAAATGTGCGGGAAGCGGAGGAAAAAAGGCTGAAGAAGCGGGAACTTGGCGAGCAGGAAGGGGCTTATGTCGAACGGGAATTGACACGGCTCAGGAAAGAGTACGAGGTAATGCGTGAAAGGGTTCAGGATCTTGACAGGCAGGAAGAAACTGTGGAAAAGAAAGGGAGACGCTTTCTTGTGCCGGCGCTCATTATGATCCTTTTTTTATCCGCGGCGGGCATTTTTCTCTTTGTTCCGCGGCCTCTTGACTATCTTTTGATCGCAGCGGTATTGATCGCGGAGATCCTCTTTTTCTGGAACAAAGTCAAGATGGAAAAAGTCGTGCAGCCCGAACACCAGGATCCGGCCATGACGAGGGAGAAACTGGAGTGGAGACGGGAGAGATTCAAAGAAGAGATCAGGGAAAAACAAACAGCTCTCGCAAATATCCGGGAACAGATTGATGAGACGTACGAGATAGGAGAAGAGGAGAAGCTTCTGAAAATGAGAAAAGCAGCCCTCGAACTTGCGGCGAAACGTCTTCTGGAAGTGTCAAAAGATGTATACCAGGATATCGGGGAAAGGATCAATAGCCGTGCGTCCCGGATTCTTAAGGAAATTACTGAGGGATGCTATGACCGGATCTACCTGGAGGAGAAGGCGAATATCAGTGTCTATTCAGGGAATCGGAAGATACCGGCAGAGAGGCTCAGCAGAGGAACACTCGAACAGATTTACTTTGCGGTGCGGATGGCAGCATCAGAAATGTTGTGTGAAGAAGAATTCCCGGTCATTTTGGATGATACCTTCTCTTACTATGACGAAAAAAGGATGAGGGCAGCTCTTCGGTGGCTTGCGGAAAATAAAAAACAAGTGCTCCTGTTTTCCTGCCATAAGCGGGAAAAAGAAGCACTTGAAGAGATGCATATCACATACCGTGACGGATGGAGTTAGATTTCCTCTCCGTTGCGGTATTTGTTTACTACGTGTTGGATCCGTTCGCTCGGACTTAAGATGCTGCTGATGGAACCGTCGTGATTCAATGTGTCGATGAGAAGAGCGATATACTTGCTCATATCACAGTTGATATAGTACGGACGGCTTAAAAGTTCCGGTGTCTGATAGATAAGGTTTGTTGTGAGAATGTTCGTGATGATGCCTTCCTCGTAAGCTTTGTCGAATTTCTCCAGACCATTTGTGAACAGGCCGAATGTGGCTGCCGCAAAGATTCTTCTTGCCTTTCTTGCTTTCAGCTGCTTTGCTACATCGATGATACTGTCCCCGGAAGAGATCATGTCGTCCAGGATGATCACATCTTTTCCTTCTACAGAATCGCCAAGGAATTCATGAGCGACGATCGGATTGCGCCCGTCTACGATACGGGTGTAATCACGGCGTTTGTAGAACATTCCCATGTCAAGTCCCAGCACGTTTGCAAGGTAGATAGCACGTCCAGTAGCGCCTTCATCCGGGCTGATAGCCATCATATGGCGGCTGTCGATCTCCAGATCCTTTACGTTGCGGAGCAGCCCTTTTACAAACTGGTATGTCGGGCGGACTGTCTCAAATCCGCTCAACGGGATTGCGTTCTGCACACGCGGGTCGTGAGCATCGAAAGTGATAATGTTGTCCACGCCCATTTTTACGAGTTCCTGAAGTGCCAGAGCACAGTCAAGAGATTCCCGGCTGCTTCTCTTGTGCTGGCGGCTTTCGTAGAGGAATGGCATGATGACATTGATACGCCGTGCCTTTCCGCCGATAGCGGCAATGACTCTTTTCAGATTCTGGAAATGGTCGTCCGGCGACATATGGTTGATCTGTCCATTCAGAGAGTATGTCAGACTGTAGTTACATACATCTACCATAAGATAGATGTCTTTTCCACGGATGGATTCAGAAATAACGCCTTTAGCTTCCCCAGAACCAAAACGAGGGGTTTTGGCATCTATCAGGTAATTGTCTTTTTCATATCCGGTAAACACAACGTCGTCTTTAAAGATATGTCCGTCCTCTTTACGCCATTTGACAATGTAGTCATTTACCTTCTGTCCCATTTGTTCACAACCCGTGAGTGCAATGATCCCAAGGGCTCCTACCGGAATATTATCCAGAGTTCTTTCTGTACGATGCAGCATTCGTTTGCCTCCTGTTTGTGTTATTTCATTAGTTTCTTCTTTATTCGGATATCATCCCCCACAAGTTTCAGCAGGCGGAAATTGCTGCTGATGCGGGAGAAGGTCCTCTCACTGTAAATAGATTTTATCTCATTTAGCGACAAATTGGTAGAGATAATTGTCGATTTTTTTTGTATGATCCGGTCGTTCAGGCAGATGAAAAGCTGAGAGACCGTAAATGAATTTGTAAGTTCCGTGCCTAGATCGTCGATAATGAGCAGATCGCAGCTTTCCAACAGAGAACCGGTATGGATGTCTTCAGTGCGCTGCCCGAATTCCCTGTTCCCAAGAAGTTCAAAAAGCTGGGATGCAGTCACATAAATGACGGAATGGATCCGGTCAATGAGTTCCCTGGCGATGCAGTGGGTAAGAAAAGTTTTGCCAACTCCGGTATTTCCATAGATCAAAAGATTCTGGAAGCTGTCGGAAAAAGAATTGACAAAGGAACGGCACACATCCAATGCGTCTTTTGCCATCTCCAGCGAAGATCTGCGGCTGACCGGGTCGATGTAATCCGATGAGTAGTAATCCAGACGAAAAGAACGGAAATTTTCAGCATTCAGGACGTCCTGAAGATTGGACTGCGTGTATAGAAGGTCGATTTCGGCCTTCTGAAAGCAGCGGCATTTTTTCCCGTCTATGTACCCGGTATCACAGCAGTCGCTGCATTCGTAAGATGGCTCCAGATAATCCTCCGGGTATCCGTACGCCAAAAGCAGCGTCTTCTTTTCTTCGGACAGAAGTGCGACCTGACGCCGGAAATCATCTATGGATTGGTCCCCGCCCTCAAGGAGCGCTTTTGCCTTTTCTACTCCGGCATGAGAGATCTTGCGGTCGATCTCAGCGATCCGCGGTATTTTTTCATATATTTCATGAAAATGCTCATTCAGCAGATCGTGCGAACGCAGCTGCTTCTTCTCATACATCCTCATGATCGCGTCGTACTGTGAATTTGTCAAAGCCATGAAAAAACTCCTTTACTTAGCTCTCGAGAAGCTGTCTTTCCAGATCTTCCATGTTATAGTTTCGTTCCTCAAAATTGTTGAATTTCGTTTTTTTAGCAGTCGGTGCAGGGGAGGAAGCCCTGGCGGACCGATGCTGCAGGTATGCCTGATCCAGCATAGCGACATCCTTTAGGTGGTGCACCCCTTTATTATGCCAATTGCTCAGGATTTTATCCGCATACTCGAAGCTTGGCTGATGGATGGCGGACACAGTCCGATTACATGCTTCGATGATGATATCCAGCGTAAAACCGAACTCGGAAGACCATTTCTTCACAAAATCTGTCTCCACGGAAGCAGCCATACGGCCCGTGATGCCGAATGCTTTCAGGACCGCAGAGCAGTCTTTGTTGTAGAAACTTGCAGATCTGCGTGCCTCTGAGACGCTGGAGATCCCGGCGTCTGCCCAGGCCAACGCCACCGATTTGATGTAGTGCATGCTTTTGTGTCCATTTTCCACGCAGTATTCCACAAGATATTCCACCAGATCTGCAGAGAACTGAAGGGTATCATAAAAATAAGACATCATCTCCACATCCGAAGGGGACAGTGGTCTGCCGATATATTTTTCTGTGATAAACAAAAGCTGTTTGAATTCCTTCCGGCTTTTGTATTGACCGATGTCACGGATCGGAGGTGCTGTTTCTTTTTTTGCGGAGCTGTCCGCATGCGCAGGTTCCTCTGTGTGTTCCGGAATGGCTCCCCAAGGCTCGTCCTCTTGCGGCGAGGATTCCGCTTCCGCAATCGGATCGGAACAGGAAAGGCTGTCCTGAGTTTTTGCGGTGGTTTCATTCTTTTTATTTTCCGTCTCCGCGTTTCCCATCAAAAGACCGGATATATCTCCGCCTGCTCCGTATTCGATGGTAAGCAGCCCCTCCTTTGCCCAGTACCGGAATGCTCTTAAGATATCTCCTTCCGTGATCTCGAGTATATCTGCAAGTTCAGAGACAGAAAACCCTTTACCACTGTCCATACGGCGCAGCAAAAGCAGATATACTTTCACATATTCGCCGTTTGCCTTTGTCATATAACTGTCGATAAAATCATTGGCAACCAGTGTAAACTGATGACCAGAACCGTTTCGGATGCTCAACATACCCATTTCCTTTAAAACCCCTGTCTTTCCTAAATCAAAGTAAACGTATTATAGCATTTTCTTTTCCCGAGAAAAAGCCTTATTTTCAACGGTTTTGTGGATAATTCGGTGTGGATTCTGTGGAAAACTACATGGAAAGAAGCGTTTCCCCAATATTTACAACGTCTCCGGCGCCCATAGTTATCAACAAATCATCTTCCTTACAATGTTCCAAAACAAAAGTTTCGATATCTTCAAAGCTTGGAAGATAGGTGGCATCACAGCCTTTGGTGCGCAGCTCTTCTGCCAGAAGGGCGGAGGACATACCGAGGGTGTCTGTCTCGCGGGCTGCATAGATATCCGCCAGTATCACATGGTCTGCCAAGGAGAGTGCGTCCGCAAATTCATGGAAAAATGCTTTCGTGCGGGTATAAGTGTGCGGCTGGAAAATACACCATGTTTCCCGGTGCGGATAGTTAGCTGCAGCACGAAGCGTGGCTCGGATCTCTGTCGGATGGTGAGCGTAATCGTCTACAATGTGAAATCCGTTTTTGTCTCCTTTGTACTGGAAGCGCCTGTCTGTACCGGTAAAGGAAAGGAGCCCTTCCTTGATCTTTTCCATCGGGATATCCAGAAGCTGAGCGGCTGCGATGGCAGACAAGGCGTTGGAGACATTGTGGATCCCGTTTACAGAAAGGCGGATCTGTCCGGACGGTCTGCCATGGATGAGGAGCTCGAAAGACGCATTGCCCATCTCGTCATATGCAATATCAGAAGCGCTGTAATCGGCGTGCTGATCTTTTGTGTCATAAGTGATGACGCTGCATGGAAGATCGGCTGTGATTTCCTTGAGACGGTCAATCTCTCCGTTGATGATCAGAGTCCCGTCTTCCGGGAGCAGTTTTGCGAATGTATGGAAGGAATCACGGATATCGTTGATATCTTTGAAAAAGTCCATATGATCTTCTTCGATATTCAGGATGATGCTGATCTTTGGAAAAAAGTGGTGATAGCTGTTTGTATATTCACAGGCCTCGGTCACGAAGATTTCTGAATTGCCGACGCGGATGTTTCCGTGGATAGCCGGGAGAATACCGCCTACGGAGATCGTCGGATCGGTGTCTCCGGCCAGCAGGATGTGGGACAGCATGGAAGTCGTTGTCGTCTTCCCGTGGGTGCCTGCCACTGCGATCGGGAGCTTATAGTTGGTCATAAGCTGTCCGAGAAGTTCTGCGCGGCTTAGCATTGGAAGACCGTGTCGTTTCGCCTCGGCGAATTCCTCGTTGTCTTCATGGATCGCAGCCGTGTACACGACCACATCGATGCCGTCTTCTATGTTTGACGCTTTCTGTCCGATGGAGATTTTGGCGCCCATATCACGTAAGTGCGTTGTAAGTTTTGATTCTTTGTTGTCGGAACCGCTTACCGTAAAGTGCTCATTCAGAAGGATTTCGGCTAATCCGCTCATACTGATGCCGCCGATCCCGATAAAATGAATGTGAACAGGTTTCTCAAAGTTGATTTTATACATAATTATCACACTTCCTATTTCGTTGATGTTTGTAATTCCAATTTCTTTTCCATTTTAGCATAAGGATATGTAAGATACAATCCTCATAAACAGGTTGATAAAGCTGAAAAAAGAGGTTCTAAAAAAGAGGACAAGCGCATATGAATAATAATGATCAGTGAGACAAAAACGTAAAATCAGAAATAAACAACAGTGTGTCGATTTATTAACGTAAAGGTTATGTAAAATGCATAAAAAAAGTAGATTAATGGACAAAAAAATATAAAATTTATTCGATATTTACGGAAAATGTGTTATAATAAGACCACTATAATTACTGACAAGGGGTGAGGACATGATAAAAAAAGAGATGATAGCAATGCTGTTAGCCGGAGGACAAGGAAGCAGACTAGGAGTTTTGACGTCGAAAGTGGCAAAACCGGCGGTTGCATTTGGAGGAAAATACAGAATTATCGATTTCCCGCTGAGCAACTGCATTAATTCGGGGATCGATACAGTGGGCGTATTGACACAGTATCAGCCGTTAAGACTAAATACTCATATCGGTATTGGAATTCCTTGGGATCTGGACCGTAATGTAGGGGGCGTAACCATTTTGCCGCCATATGAAAAAAGCACCAACAGTGAATGGTATACCGGTACAGCCAATGCCATCTACCAGAATCTTGATTATATGGAGACATTTAATCCGGATTATGTCCTGATTTTATCAGGAGACCATATTTACAAAATGGATTATGAAGTGATGCTGGATTTCCACAAGGAGCACAATGCGGACGTGACCATCGCTGCAATGCCGGTTCCAATCGAGGAGGCCAGCAGATTCGGAATCGTGATCGCGGATGAGGAGGGACGCATCAACGATTTCCAGGAAAAACCAAAAGAGCCAAAGAGCAATCTGGCATCCATGGGGATTTATATCTTCAGTTGGCCGGTATTGAAAGAAGCGCTCATCAAAATGTCGGACGAACCGTCCTGCGACTTTGGAAAACATGTAATTCCGTACTGCCATGAGAATGGAAAACGTCTCTTTGCATATGAGTACAACGGATACTGGAAGGATGTTGGGACACTTGGATCCTACTGGGAAGCAAATATGGAGCTCATCGATCTTATCCCGGAATTCAATCTCTATGAAGAATTCTGGAAGATTTATACGAACAGCGCCATCCTTCCGCCGCAGTATGTCTCAGATCAGGCAGTTGTGGACAGATGTATCGTAAGCAACGGTGCGGAGATTTACGGAGAGGTACATAATTCTGTCATCGGCGCAGGTGTGGTCATCGGCAAAGGGACGATCGTGAGGGATTCGATCATTATGAGAGATACTCAGATCGGGGCAAACAACGTCATCGACAAAGCGATCATAGCGGAGAATGTAAAGATCGGAGACAATGTGACGCTTGGTATCGGAAGCGATGTTCCGAATAAAGAAAAGCCGGCGATTTATTCCTTTGGTCTTGTGACGATAGGAGAAAATTCCGTGATTCCATCCAATGTACAGATTGGCAAAAATACTGCCATCAGCGGTGTTACAGAAGCCGCGGATTATCCGAACGGTGTCATGGATAGCGGAGAGACATTAATAAAGGCAGGTGAACGCGCATGAAAGCAGTAGGAATCATTTTGGCAGGCGGAAATAATCACAAGATGCGTGAACTGACACATAAGCGCGCAGTTGCTGCAATGCCGATAGCCGGAAGTTACAGATGTATTGATTTTGCATTGAGTAACATGACAAATTCACATATACAGAAAGTGGCAGTGCTCACACAGTACAATGCCAGGTCACTGAATGAGCATCTCAGCTCATCCAAGTGGTGGGACTTTGGAAGAAAGCAGGGAGGACTTTTCGTATTTACTCCTACAATTACATTAGAAAACGGATATTGGTACCGCGGAACAGCGGACGCCATCTATCAGAATCTGGATTTCCTGAAGAAATGCCATGAACCGTATGTCATTATCACTTCGGGGGATGCAGTGTATAAGCTGGATTACAATGAGGTGCTTGAGTACCATATTCAGAAGAAAGCGGATATTACCGTTGTGTGCAAAGACCTGGAACCGGGAGAAGACGCCACACGGTTTGGCACGATCAAGATGGATGACACCATGAGGATCCATGAATTTGAAGAAAAGCCGATGGTGGCAAATTCCACTACCGTCTCTACAGGTATCTATATCATCCGCAGGAGACAGCTCATCGACCTGATCGAGCATGCTGCAGAAGAAGAACGGTTTGATTTCGTAACCGATATTCTGATCCGTTATAAAAACCTGAAAAAAATCTATGGATATAGAATGAAAAATTACTGGAACAATATTTCCACAGTAGACGCGTACTATCAGACAAACATGGATTTCCTGAAACCGGAAGTGAGAAACTACTTTTTCAAGGAATATCCGTCCATTTACTCAAAAGTAAGTGATCTGCCGCCTGCAAAATATAATCCGGGCGCGTGTGTAAAGAACAGTCTGGTGTCAAGCGGGTGTATTGTTAACGGGACAGTGGAGAATTCGATCCTGTTTAAGAAGGCATTCATCGGAAATAACTGTGTGGTAAAGAATTCCATCATCTTGAATGATGTGTATCTGGGGGATAACACATACATAGAAAACTGCATTGTCGAGAGCCGTGATACGATCCGGGCCAACACAAGGCATGTAGGAGAAAACGGCATAAAGATAGTTGTTGAAAAGAATGAGAGATATGCGCTTTAGAAAGAGACTGAGTACTTAAGAAAGGGGCCGGTAATTATGCAAATTACAGATGTGCGTGTACGTAAAGTAGCAAAAGAGGGGAAATTAAAAGCAGTGGTGTCGATCACGATGGACGAAGAGTTTGTTGTCCACGACATCAAAGTTATCGAAGGAGAAAAAGGGTTATTCATCGCCATGCCTAGCAAAAAAGCATTGGACGGAGAATATAGAGACATTGCTCATCCGATTAATTCGGACACAAGAAACCGTATCCAGAGTATTATTCTTGAGAGATACGAGCAGGCATTGGCCGAAGAAGATGCGGAAGAATAGTGAGACCGTGAAAGTATGCTTGTAAATAACCGGGTTGATATAAAAATGCTAAGGATTAAAAAATAGGGAATTCAAAGGACGGAGATTGAGGTTCCGTCTCAAAACGCATCAGTTCTTTGGTCACGGGATGAAGAAATTCCAGTCGGCAGGCGCAGAGGGCCAGACCAGATACACAAAGACCGGTCGGGTTGTATTTGCGGTCGCCGAGAAGCGGACAGCCTGCATGGGCAAGCTGGACGCGGATCTGATGATGGCGTCCCGTGTGCAGATGGATTTCAAGAAGAGAGAGGGTCACACCTTTCTCTTCTTTTTTGGAAAGAACGCGGTAATGGAGAGAGGCTTTTTTGGCTCCGGGCGTGGAGGGAGTGCACACGCGAGACAGGTTCGTCTTTCCGTCTTTGACGAGATAGTCGCAAAGTTCTCCCTCATCCATTGGCGCAAATCCCTGGACGACAGCCTTGTAGTATTTTCCGAAATGGTCTTTCTGAAGCTGGCGGCTTAGATCGGAAGCGGCTTTTTTTGTTTTTCCAAATACGAGAAGTCCCTCCACAGGCTGGTCAAGACGGTGGATGACCGCAAGATACGGTTCCCCTTTTTGAGGGGTGGATGCCTTTCTTGCCTGGCGGTACAGATGATTTTTCAAAACGCTGACCAGATCCCCGGAAGAAAGGGCGGCTGTCTGGACAGCTATATTTGCCGGTTTGCGGCAGACGATGATGTCATTGTCTTCATACAAGATTTCAGGTTTCACGGGACTCCTCCTCATTCATTTCAATATTCCACGTAACCATACCATAAACTTGCACCAAACACAATAGTCCGCGATCGAGGAAGGCAAAGAGAGGAAAAAACAAAATATCAAGTGCCAAAATCCGGGTGGATGCCTTGACACAGCATGGTTTTTACGGTAAAATAACCAATAATTTCATGGCGAAAGCCTTATAAAAATGGGCAGAGAAGAGGATTAGTAGATCGAATGGAAGTTTCAGAGAAGAGACGGGTGGTGCAAGTCTTTAACGGAAAACGGTCGAACCGGCCTTGGAGCTTCTGCATGAAAATGCAGCGTGTTATCAGCGTTAATGATGAATGAAGAGAACTGCCGGGTCAGATCCGGCCAGTTAATCAGGGTGGTACCGCCGGTTATCCGGTCCCTAGTGGGACGGATGGCCGGTGTTTTTTGTTGGCAGGAACATTCTTCGGATTCGCCCCGAGAGCAGATAGATCCCTGAAGAAGGGGAATTTGAGAAAGGAGATAAAGGATATGGCCAATGACAAGAAATTTGTAAAAGCGATCACTTCCAGAGAAGAAGATTTTGCGCAGTGGTATACAGATGTAGTACGGGAGGCAGAGCTTTGCGACTACTCAAGTGTGAAAGGGTGTTTGAATTATCTTCCGAACGGATATGCCATCTGGGAAAATATCCGGGCAGACCTGGATAAAAGATTTAAAGAGACAGGCGTGGAGAATGTGTATCTTCCAATGCTGATTCCGGAAAATCTGCTCCAGAAAGAGGCAGATCATGTGGAAGGATTTGCGCCGGAAGTTGCATGGGTTACACATGGAGGAATGGAAAGGCTGCAGGAGAGATTTTGTATCCGTCCGACATCCGAGACATTATTCTGTGAACTTTGGAGCCGCACGGTACAGTCTTATCGTGATCTTCCGAAAGTGTGGAATCAGTGGAATTCCGTTCTGAGATGGGAAAAGACGACTCGCCCGTTCCTTCGCTCCAGAGAATTCCTGTGGCAGGAAGGACATACGATTCATGCGACATACGAAGAAGCTGAGGAGAGAACGCTCCTGATGTGGAGAGTATACCGTGATTTCATAAGTGAATCACTGGCAATTCCGTATGTAGCTGGAAGAAAGACAGAAAGCGAGAAGTTTGCAGGGGCGCAGGATACGTACACAGTAGAGGCCCTGATGCACGACGGAAAAGCGCTTCAGTCAGCTACGAGCCATTTCTTCGGAAAAGCATTCCCGGACGCATTCGATATCAAATACCTGGATAAAGACAATGAATTAAAAAGCGTATACGAAACTTCCTGGGGACTGTCCACAAGAATCATCGGAGCCATCATCATGGTTCACGGAGATGACAGCGGGCTTGTGCTTCCGCCAAGAATTGCACCAAAACAGGTGCGCGTCATTCCGGTAGCCCAGCATAAGGAAGGCGTGCTTGAGAAAGCAGAAGAACTTTTGGCAGCAGTGCAGGCAGCAGGAATCCGTGCCGACATCGATGAATCAGAGAAGAGCCCGGGATGGAAATTCAGCGAACAGGAGATGCTGGGAATTCCAGCTCGTATCGAGATCGGACCAAAAGACATCGAAAAAAAACAGGTTGTCGTCGTGAGAAGAGATACAAGAGAGAAGATCGTTTTCTCTATGGAAGAAGTGGCAGAAAAACTCGGAGACTTGCTTGAAACGATCCAGAAAGACATGTATGACAGAGCTAAGGCCTTCCTGGATTCACACATCGACGAGGCAGTGACGATGGATGAGATGAAGGAAAAGTTTAAAGAAAATCGCGGATTCATCAAGGCAATGTGGTGCGGAGATGAAAAATGTGAAGACGAGATCAAAACGGAGACGGGTGGAGCCGGATCCAGATGTCTCATCGAAGATGAGGACGCGATCTCAGATACTTGCATCTATTGTGGAAAGAAAGCGAAATATAAAGTTTTCTGGGGAAAATCATACTAAAATGGGCAACATCGAAAAAGCGGTCAGAATAGAAATACCGCAAAGAGTAAATGAGATCATCACTACGCTTCAAAGCCGCGGCTTTGAAGCGTATGTTGTAGGCGGATGTGTGAGGGATTCGATATTGGGACGAAAGCCGGAAGACTGGGATATTACGACGTCAGCAAAGCCGGATCAGATCAAGGAGCTTTTTGAAAGAACGGTCGACACCGGAATTGAGCATGGGACGGTAACTGTCATGCGTGGGAAGGAAGGATTTGAAGTCACAACTTACCGGATCGATGGAGACTATGAAGATGGAAGACATCCGAAAGAAGTGCTGTTTACAGGAAACCTTCATGAGGATCTTCTGAGAAGAGACTTTACGATCAATGCCATGGCCTACAATGACAAAGAAGGGCTGCAGGATATTTTCGGCGGTATGGAAGATTTGGAAAACGGTGTTATCCGTTGTGTCGGGAATGCCAGGGAACGGTTTTCGGAGGATGCGCTCAGGATATTGAGAGCAGTCCGGTTTTCGGCCCAGCTTGGATTTGACATTCATGAAGATACAAAAGATGCTATTCGAAAGCTTGCAGGGACACTTCGGAAGATCAGTGCCGAGAGGATACAGACAGAGCTTGTCAAACTTCTTGTTTCCCCACATCCAGAGCTCCTCCTTTTGGCATATGAGCTTGGGATAACGAACGTCATTCTGCCGGAATTTGACCGGATGATGGAAACCACTCAGGAGACGCCGCATCATATGTACAATGTGGGCGTCCATACGATCGAGGCGCTTAAGGCGATTCGGGCAGACAAAGTCCTCCGCCTTACAATGCTTTTCCATGACATGGGAAAACCAGAGTACAAGACTATGGATCAGGACGGTACGGCGCATTTTAAAAAGCATGCGATCGGAAGTGAGCGGATAGTAAAAGACGTCATGAGGCGCCTGAAATTTGACAATGATACGACAAGGAAGGTATCAAAACTCGTGCTTTACCACGACTGCCGGATGCCGGCCGAAGGGAAGCCGGTCAGACGGGCTATGAAAGAGATTGGACAAGAATTATTCCCAGCTTATCTCGAAGTTCGTATGGCGGATACTTTGGCGCAGAGTACGTACCACAGAGAAGAAAAGATTGCCAATATAAAAGGGGTGGAGAGTGTATATAAAGAGATTTTGAGAAGAGGAGAATGCGTCTCGCTCAAAGAGCTCCACGTTAACGGGAAGGATCTCATATCTGCAGGTATTATGCCGGGTAAGGAGATGGGCGAGATTTTGAATGCACTTCTTGCGGAAGTAGTGGATGATCCGGGAAAAAATGAAAGAGAATACCTTATTTCCAGGGCTTTGGAGATGGAAAAAAGAGGAGGTCAAGGCTAGGCTTTGGCCTTCTTTCGTGTTCTATTTGCCGTCTGGGATTCATAGATTAGAGAGAATATTGAATCAGAAGACAGGGGGCAGTTATGGGGGATTATGATTTGACAGTACTGGATCAGTATCCGATAGAAGTAAAAGAGGTCCGAAAGGTCAGAGGTGCCATGCTCTGTGAGACCGAAGAAGGACCTCTGCTGCTTTGCGAGGCGTCTCTGTCACAGGCGAGAGTCCTGGTTCTTGAAAAAATCCACAGCGCGATGAAAGAACAGGGGCAGATGGAGACAGACGAGCTGATCATGAATAAAGACGGAAGCTATATTTCTGTGACGGAAGATGGGACAAAATATTATCTGAAAAAATGGTTTCGCGGCAAAGAATGTGATGTGCGCAAGACAGGAGAGCTTCTGGAGGCGGCGAAAAATCTGGCAAAACTCCACCGGATTTTGAGATTTCCGGAAGTTTCCAGCGGATTCCCGGCGTCAGATTTGGCAGAAGAGTTTGGAAAGCACAACAGGGAACTCAAAAAAGTGCGCACCTTTATCCGGAAGAAGACGGTAAAAGGGGAGTTTGAGACAAAGTTTCTGGAATATTTTCAGCTCATGTACGATGTGGCGGTCAGCGCGGAGCAGGGGCTGTTGGAGTCCGGGTATGAAAAGATACGACGGGAAGCGAAGGAGCAGGGATGCCTCATACATGGCGAGTACAATTACCATAATCTTATCGTAATGGCGGGAGGAGAGATACGCGTAGTCAACTTTGAACATTTTTGCACGGATATTCAGGCGGCGGATCTTTACTATTTTCTCAGAAAAGTTATGGAAAAGCATCAGTGGAACAGCAAGCTCGGTGCAGAGATCATGAGGGCTTACACTGCGGTCAATCCGCTCTCAGAGGAGGAGAAGAAATACCTGGCGCTGCGCCTGTCTTACCCGGAGAAATTTTGGAAGTGTGCAAACACTTACTACAATTCAAACAAAGCATGGATTTCCACGAAAAGTGTAGAAAAACTGCGGGTTTCCATTGAACAGACTGAGATTAAGAAACGTTTTTTGGAGCAGATATTTTCTTTTCATTTAGGAAAGAGTAGTGTATAATATTGCACATAGATAAGACCAATCAGGAGGTACAAAAAATGGGATATCGTGAAAAATATGAGGAATGGTTAGGCGGTACATACTTTGATGCGGATACAAAGGCAGAGCTTCAGAGTATCGCATCGGATGAAAAGGAAATCGAAGATCGATTCTACAAAGATCTGGAATTTGGTACTGCGGGGCTTAGAGGCGTCATTGGCGCAGGAACAAACCGTATGAATATTTATACGGTACGAAGAGCCACACAGGGGCTTGCCAACTATATCACAAAAAAAGATGCGAAAGAAAAAGGAGTTGCTATCGCGTATGACTCCAGAAGGATGTCCCCGGAATTTGCTGATGAAGCGGCTCTTTGTCTTGCCGCAAACGGTATCAAGGCGTACGTGTTTGAAAGTCTCCGCCCAACTCCGGAACTCTCATTTGCAGTGAGAAAACTGGGATGTATCGCAGGGATAAACATTACAGCCAGCCACAATCCGCCGGAATACAACGGCTACAAAGTGTACTGGGAAGACGGCGCACAGATCACACCTCCGCACGACAAAGGAATTATGGATGAAGTGAAGGCGGTTACTGATTTTGCCGATGTGAAGACGATGGCAAAAGACGACGCTGCCAGGGAAGGATTTTATGAAGTGATCGGCGCAGCTATCGATGATGCATATATGGAAGAACTGAAAAAACAGGTCATTCATCAGGATTCCATCGATGCAGTGGGAAAAGAGCTGAAAATCGTCTATTCCCCGCTTCACGGAACCGGAAATATCCCGGCCAGAAGAGTGCTTAAGGAACTGGGATTTGAAAACGTCTATGTTGTGAAAGAACAGGAACTGCCGGACGGAGAATTTCCGACGGTATCTTACCCGAACCCGGAAGCGGAAGAGGCTTTTACACTTGGACTGAAACTTGCAAAAGAAGTGGACGCAGACCTTGTTCTTGCCACGGACCCGGATGCGGACCGTCTTGGGGTATACGTCAAAGATACAAAATCAGGGGAATACAAAGTCTTGACAGGAAATATGTCCGGATGCCTCCTCGCTGAGTATGAGATCAGTCAGAGAAAGGCAGTTAGAGGACTTCCGGAAGACGGATATCTCATCAAGACGATCGTGACGACAAACATGGCAGATGCCATTGCGAAATCATATGGCCTTGGACTCATCGAGGTACTGACAGGATTTAAATACATTGGGCAGCAGATCCTTGGATTTGAGACGAGCGGAAAAGGGCAGTATGTGTTCGGATTTGAAGAAAGCTATGGATGTCTGATCGGCACACATGCCAGGGACAAAGATGCGATCGTTGCAACGATGGCTCTCTGCGAGGCGGCGGCTTATTATAAAACACAGGGCAAGACACTCTGGGATGCGATGATCGATATGTATGAAAAATATGGATACTACAAAGATGCGATCCAGTCTGTCACAATGAAAGGTATTGAAGGACTGGAAAAGATCAAATCTATTCTGGAGACATTGAGGAATAATCCGCCTGTAAAAGTGGGAGAATACAAAGTGCTCAAGGCGCGCGATTACGACGCAGACACCATTAAAGACCTGGAGACAGGCGAAGTTTCTCCGACAGGCCTTCCGAAATCAAACGTACTCTACTATGATCTCAGTGATGATGCATGGCTGTGTGTAAGACCATCCGGAACCGAGCCAAAGGTTAAGTTCTATTACGGAGTAAAAGGCACTTCTCTGGAAGATGCAGACAGCAAATCTGAGGCTATGGGAAAAGAAGTTTTGGCAATGATTGACAATATGATGTAAGGCTGTGAAAAATTACGGAAATGCGCGGCAGAAAAGGGCGATGAGAAGAGAATTTGCTTGACAAATACAGGAGAAACCGTTATAACTTTAAATAAAGGCAAAATGGCGAAAAACCGTTGTTTTTGCCGGGTAGAATTGGCTAGTAAGACACAGATTCTATAACGGAAAAATTTAGGAGGAATTAACCCATGAACAAAACAGAATTAATCACAGCAGTTGCAGAAAAGGCAGAAATTTCTAAAAAAGATTCTGAAAAAGCATTGAAAGCATTCATCGACGTTGTGACAGAAGAACTGAAAAAAGGAGAAAAAGTTCAGTTAGTAGGATTTGGAACATTCGAAGTAAGCGAAAGAGCTGCAAGAGAAGGAAGAAACCCGCAGACTGGAAAAACAATGAAGATCGAAGCTTGCAAAGCACCGAAATTTAAAGCGGGCAAAGCGTTAAAGGATGCTATCAACGCATAGGAAATTCCATTTGTGAACATTTGACAGAGGGCTTCGGCCCTCTGTTTTTAGCATACACGGCTGACGGTATAGCTGCACTCCGGAGAACGTGTACGAAAAAGGGGGACATATAACATGAGACTGGACAAATTTTTAAAAGTATCCCGGCTGATCAAGAGGCGAACGGTAGCGAATGAAGCGTGCGATGCGGGCCGTGTGCTTGTGAACGGCAAGACGGCGAAGGCGTCCGTAAAGATAAAGAAAGGAGATATCATTGAAATCCAGTTCGGGACAAAGGCGGTAAAAGTGGAAGTGATGGATATCCAGGATACGACAAAGAAAGAAGAGGCAAAAGATCTCTTCCGTTATATCTGATACGTAAAGGAATAAAAGGCGGAAGCTCGTCATAGTATATCACAGATACATCAGAAAACAGACAGGCAGATGCGGAAGTGAGGATGAGAAATGATGATGATGAGCAGCAGTATGATAAACGGTATAGAGGATGCCCAGATCAAGCGGCAGCACAAACTGGTGGTAAACAACCGGAAGACAAGCCTGGTCACGGGTGTGCTGGATGTACTTTCCTTTGATCTCAATGAGATTCTCCTGGAGACAGAGCAGGGGATGATGATGGTCAAGGGGACAGATTTGCATGTCAACAGACTGAGCCTGGAAAAAGGCGAAGTGGATCTGTCGGGGAATATCGACACAATCGCGTATTCTGATATGAAGCCGGCGGCGAAACAGGGCGGGAAGCTTCTGGCGCGCCTGTTTCATTAAAAGGGGCCCGGCGGATGAGCGGGCTTGGGATAGAGACGGCGGCATTTCTGAAAGCGTTTTTCAGTGGCATGACAGTATACGGGATCTATGTATGTATCCGGATTTTCAGAAAGATCGTACCCCACAACGGAGTGGTGGTTTCCATCGAGGATTTTATTTATTGGTTATTTACGGGGTTTTACCTGTTCCTGAAAATTTTTGATGCCAGTCAGGGTACTATACGATGGTACTTTGTGGCAGGTACGGCCATGGGTGTACTGTTTCTTTCCGCTGTTTTGTCAAAGACGGGGAAAATGTGTAGAAAAATTCACAGGAAAAGACAGGGAAAAGGCGGAAAAGGTGTTGATTAATCTGCATAAAAAGGATAGTATATAATGTATAACCCGAAACACAGAGGATTTTTGGTCAGGTGAAAGAGATGGCAGCCAGAAGAAAAAAGAGACAGAAAAACTTAAGACAGCCTCGTATCACAAGATATCGAAGCAGTATGATTTTTATTTCCTGTATTCTTCTTGTACTTGCAGGAGCCACAGCCGTTCATGGTGTTTCTCTTCGTTCCCAGATGAAGGAACAAAGTGCCCAGATATCAAAACTCGAAAAGGAAAAGAAGACAGAACAGGAAAAAGCAAAAGAAATCGAGAAATATAAAGAATACGTTGGAACAGATGAATATGTTGAGGACACGGCAAGAGATAAACTTGGCATGGCAAAAGAAAATGAGATTCTTTTTAAGCCGGAAGAATAATTCGATCGTGTATTACAGAAGACAGCTTTGGGAAATCGGTGTATTTCCCAAAGCTTTTTTGTATCAAACAGGACATTGTCTTGTTGCGCTGAGGCGGGGAGTCCGCTTTGGTCATAAATTAAGATAACAAGATCATGAAGGGGCAGAAGATGGGAGAAAAGAATTATGTTTTAAATCCATATGTGGAACAGATGGAGAAATTCGGCAGATCACTGGAGCACCTTTCCAACACGTTTTTCCGTATGGAAGGACAAAGAGGAACGTTTACGCAGCATGAGATCGAGGAGATGTTTTCGAGAGTTTCCGATGCAGTCTGTGCAAACTGTGAGAACCGAAAATGGTGCCTTGGAGAAAACCGTGTGCGTACATATCAAATGGTCTACGAGATTTTGAAAGCAGCTGACGAATACGGGACGGAACTGAATATGGACATCAAAAAAAGGCTGCAGAAATACTGCGTCATGGCGCCGCGGTTTCTGAGGGAGACGATGGAGACGTTTCAGGATGCGAAGCAGGCGATGTTCTGGAACAATCGAATCGTGCAGAACAGAGAAGGGTGCGCCATTGAGCTTGACACTTTTGCCAGGATGATCCGTCATACGACAAGAGAGCTGGATGCGAGTATCTTTTCGGATGAACGGCTGGAGAAGAAGATCCGAGGGAAATTGAAAAGCGAAGGGGTGCGTCTTCTGAGCATCGTATTTTTGATGACCCCAAAGGGACGTTATGAGATTCATCTTACCGGGAAAGCATCCAAGGGACGCTTTATGACGACAAAAGAGCTTGCCTATATTCTCTCTGTTTGTACCGGGAGAAATATGGAGCCGGCAAGAGATGAAAGGACGTCTCTTGGCACGGAATATGCCACTGTCGTATTTCTGGAACGGCTCAGATTCTATACACTCCAGGGAGTGGCAAAAATTGGAAAAGGCTGTGCTAACATATCCGGGGATAGTTTCTCTATGATGGAACTTCCGGCAGGACGACAGGCGGTTGCCTTGTCGGACGGGATGGGATCCGGGGAGGAAGCGTTTCGGGAGAGCGCCATGGTTGTGGAAATGCTGGAAGAGCTTCTGGAAGCGGGATTCCCGGTGGAGACGGCCATCCGGATGATGAATACTGCGCTTGTGATGGGGAGGGAGGAAATCCGCTTTTCTACACTGGATATCAGTATTTTTGACTTGTATGACGGTACGGTGGAACTTATCAAAGCCGGAGCTTCCACAACATTTATACGGCACGGGACGGAAATGGAACGAATCTGTTCTACAAATCTGCCTCTTGGTGTTTTGCAGGAATTGGAGCTGCAAAGTGTAAAGCGAAAAGTCGCAAGCGGAGATCTTGTCATCATGATCACGGATGGGGTTCTGGACGCTCTTCCTGTAGGAGAGCAGGAGTTTTTGCTGGATACGATCATCCGGGGAACGAACCTGAATAATCCGAGGGAAATGGCACACCATATACTGGAGCAGGTTTTGGAGTGGAGCGGCGAGGAGCCGCTGGACGATATGACGGTACTCGTGGTGGGAATATGGAGAATATAGCTTGCTTTTTGCGGCGTTCTTATATAAGATGATAGCATGGAATGCGCAGGGGATCCGCACGTGCTGCGGGCGGACAGCAAATGTGAGATGAAGAAGTGGATGAAAAGATGCAGACAGAAGAAAAAAGATGGGACATTTTAAAGAAAAAAACAGAACGATATGAAAGACGGTGGAATATGGCAGAAGATGGAAGCCATATTATTGCAGGTATATCCGGAGGAGCTGATTCGGTATGCCTGCTTTTTGTACTTTTAGAATGGAAAAGAACGCGGAATATCCATATCACGGCCGTACATGTCAACCATATGCTGCGGGGAGAAGAGGCCCTTCGAGACGAAAGGTTTGTAGAAGAGCTGTGCAAAAAGCACGGGGTGCCTTGCCGGGTGTTCCGGATCGATGTGGCGGAGGAAGCAAGAATGCGGAAGTGTTCAGAAGAAGAAGCGGGACGTGATATTCGGAGGGCATGTATGGAGCAAGTTCTCAGGGAAAGCCATGGGGACCGCATCGCTTTTGCCCACCACCAGGACGACAATGCGGAGACAGTGATCATGAATCTGATCAGAGGTACGGGTGTAAAAGGAATGCGGGGGATACGGCCGTGTTCTGGCATATATATCCGTCCGCTTCTCGGTCTGAGACGAAGAGAAATCGAAGATGCACTTGAGGAGATGGGGCAGGACTGGTGTGACGACGCGACAAATCATCAGGACATCTACACAAGAAACCGGATTCGGAACCGTGTTATGAGAGAGCTTGAGGATATCAACCCGAAAGCTGTCGGACATATCGCGCAGCTGTCGGATAAAATATCGGAATTATGGGAATATATGGAAGCGGAAACGGCAAAATATAAAAAGAGATGTTTTGTGGAGGATGAGGATGGATGGATCCTGAAGAAGGAGGAGTTTCTCGATGTGCCGGATCCGTTTCGCAAGGAGATAGCCAAGAGTATTTTGGCGCAGATATGTGGAAAAGAGAAGGATATTTCGGCGGTACATGTAGAAAATTTGCTGGGGCTCATGGAAAAACAGCCCGGAAAAGAGGTGGATTTTCCATGTGATACGTGCGCAGAAAAGACATATGAGGGAATCCGCTTTCGGAAAGGGGAGAGAAAAAAAGAAGACAATTCAGGACTTTTCATACGGATAAGAGTATTTCCAAGAGAAAACGGGGAGAAAAACTGGCCGGATACCCCCTACACGAAATGGTTTGATTATGATATAATAAAAAGTAGACCTGTTTTGCGAAACCGCAGACCAGGGGACTATATTTTGATAGATAGACAGGGAAACCGTCAGAAAATCAAGAAATTTTTCATCAATGAAAAAATACCAAAAGAGAAACGGGAAATCATCCCGCTGGTGGCAGACGGGGATGAGATCATGTGGATCGTCGGATACAGGCAAAGCAAAGCCTATCAGATCACAGACAAGACAACGACGATCATGGAAATAGAAATCTACGGAGGAGAATAGCATGGCAGAAACAATCAGAGTGTTGGTACCGGAAAAAGAGGTAGACAAAAGGATCGAAGAACTGGGAAAGAAAATAAGTGAAGACTACGCTGGAAAGCAGGTGCATTTGATTTGTGTGCTCAAAGGCGGCGTATTTTTTATGTGTGAGCTGGCAAAGAGGATCACAGTGCCGGTTTCCATGGACTTCATGAGTGTCAGCAGCTACGGAGCAGGAACAGAGTCAAGCGGGATCGTAAAGATCGTAAAAGATCTGGATGAACCGCTGGAAGGAAAAGATGTGCTTATTGTGGAGGATATTATCGACTCCGGACGTACATTGTTCCACCTGATGAAGATATTGAAAGAGAGAGGACCAAAGAGTATGCATATCTGCACACTTCTGGATAAGCCGGAACGGCGTGTGGAAGACGTAAAAGTAGATTACGTGGGATTTAATATCCCAGATGAATTTGTGGTAGGCTATGGGCTTGACTATGCTCAGAAATACCGGAACCTTCCGTTCATAGGTGTTGTGGAAGGCGTAGAATAAGGAAAGGAGAACAAAGAAGGTTGGACAATAAGAAAGGCAAGGGGCTAGGCGGCATGTCGATCATTCTCATGATCGTTGCGGTGCTTCTCATCTTTTGGGTTACGAACCAGTCTCAGGAGAGAAACAGATCGTACACGCTAGATCAGTATCGAGAGGCGGTGGAGAGCCAGCAGGTAGAAAGTGCAGTTATCTATCAGGATAAAGCGGTCCCGACAGGACAGATCGAACTTCATCTCGCAGACGAGAATGAGGTTCGCTATGTAAATATTTCGAATGTCTCGGAAGAGGAAGAATATCTTCGGGAAGCCGGAGTAGAGTGTGAGTTGGCGGCAGTTCCAAAGGAGAGCGTTTTTATGTCGACGATCTTCCCAACGTTGATCATGGTAGTGGCAGTGCTTGCAGTTTTTGCTTTTATGAGACGGCAGAGCGGCATGAACGACGGTGGAGCCGGAGCGAAAGCGATGAATTTTGGGAAAAGCCGCGCAAGGATGATGACAGACAAAGACAAGAAAGTGACATTCCAGGATGTGGCAGGGCTGAAAGAAGAAAAGGAAGAGCTGGAAGAAATCGTAGATTTCCTGAAAGAGCCAGGAAAATACATCCAGGTCGGCGCCAGAATACCGAAGGGCGTTCTTCTGGAAGGGCCTCCGGGGACAGGAAAGACTCTGCTTGCAAAAGCGGTGGCAGGAGAAGCGGGCGTTCCATTCTTTACAATCTCCGGTTCAGATTTTGTGGAAATGTTTGTGGGTGTCGGGGCATCCCGTGTGAGGGACCTTTTTGAAGATGCCAAGAAAAATGCACCGTGCATTATTTTTATTGATGAGATTGATGCAGTGGCAAGAAGAAGAGGGACCGGAATGGGAGGCGGACATGATGAGAGAGAACAGACGCTGAACCAGCTTCTCGTTGAGATGGATGGCTTTGGAGTCAATGAGGGAATCATTGTGATGGCAGCTACGAACCGAGTGGATATTCTTGATCCGGCAATTTTGAGACCGGGCCGTTTTGACCGGAAAGTCGTGGTCGGAAGACCAGACGTGCAGGGCAGGTTTGAGATCCTTTCCGTCCATGCGAGGACGAAACCTCTGGGGGAAGATGTGGATCTGAGACAGATCGCGCAGACGACAGCCGGCTTTACGGGTGCGGATCTTGAAAACCTTTTGAACGAAAGCGCTATTCTTGCCGCAAAACAGGCCCGTATGTATATTGTGCAGGAAGATATCAGAAGAGCTTTTGTGAAGGTAGGTATCGGATCGGAGAAAAAGAGCCGTGTGATCTCTGAAAAGGACAGAAAGATTACGGCCTATCACGAGGCAGGGCATGCGATCCTGTTCCATTTGCTCCCGGATGTGGGGCCGGTGTATACGGTCTCTATTATCCCGACAGGAGCCGGAGCAGCCGGGTATACCATGCCGCTTCCGGAAAAAGATGAGATGTTTAATACAAGAGGGAAAATGCTTCAGGACATTACAGTTTCGCTTGGAGGCCGTATTGCAGAAGAGATTATTTTTGATGATATCACGACAGGGGCTTCACAGGATATCAAACAGGCGACAAGCCTTGCCAAGGCTATGGTAACAAAGTTTGGTATGTCCAGGGAAGTGGGGCTTATCAACTACGACAGCGACAGCGAGGAAGTGTTTATCGGCAGAGATCTGGCACATACACGTGGATACGGAGAAGAAGTGGCAGGAAAGATCGACAGGGAAGTGAAGAGGATCATCGACGAATGTTATGATAAAGCAAAAGCAATGATTACAGAACATATCGACGTTTTACACAAGTGTGCTGAACTGCTTTTGGAAAAAGAAAAAATTTCCAGAGAAGAATTTGAAAGTTTATTCGAGCAGAATACTCAGGAAGAATCGACGAAGCAGTAAGACAGTTCATTGAGAAGGGAGTAGGAACATGAATAAACAGGCATTATTTAGTGACGGTACAGATCAGTATGTGTATCCTCCGGAACCAGCAGAGAATCAGGAGGTGACGCTCCGATTTCGGACGGCGAGAGACGACGTGAAAGAGGTAAAACTGGTCACGGATGAGGCCTGTTTTTCCATGGCCAAAAAATATACGACCGAAGTCTTTGACTACTATGAATATGTCATCCGTCTGGAAAACGAACCTTTCCGCTACCATTTCTGTATCCAAGGTTTGGATGGGACAGTATGCTTTTTCAACCGATATGGGGCGGTGGAAGAGCCTATCCAGATGTATGATTTTATGATCGTGCCGGATTTCGCGACGCCTAACTGGGCGAAAGGCGCGATTATGTATCAGATTTATGTCGACCGCTTCTGCAATGGGGATCCGTCCAACGACGTGGAGACGGGAGAATATGCATATCTTGGGGCGAGATCCGAGAAGATCACGGACTGGAACCAAAAGCCGGCAAAGACTATGGCTATACGGGAATTTTACGGAGGGGACCTACAGGGAGTGCTGGATAAGCTTGACTACCTGGAAGATCTTGGAGTGGAAGTCATCTATTTCAATCCGCTTTTTGTTTCCCCGTCTAATCACAAATATGATACGCAAGATTACGACTACATCGATCCGCATTTCGGCAAGATTGTTGAAGACGGAGGAGAAATCCTTCCGGAGGGCTGTATGGACAACAGCAAAGCCACAAAGTACCAGAGACGGTCTGCGGGAAAAGCAAATCTGGAAGCCAGCAATGCATTCTTTGCCCATGTAGTGGAGGAGATTCACAAGAGGGGAATGAAAGTCATTCTGGACGGCGTGTTCAACCATTGCGGATCGTTTAACAAATGGATGGATCGGGAACGGATCTACGAGCAGGAAGGGAACTATGAACCAGGCGCGTACATGTCATCAGACAGCCCATACCGAAGTTTTTTCCATTTCCATGATGAAAAGAAGGAGGCATGGCCTTGCAACGGAAGCTATGAAGGGTGGTGGGGACACGACACACTGCCAAAACTGAATTATGAGGACTCCGTGAAACTGGAAAATTACATCCTCACAGTGGCGCGCAAATGGGTGTCTCCTCCGTACAATATAGACGGATGGCGGCTGGACGTGGCAGCAGACCTTGGATATTCCAATGAATACAATCACCTGTTCTGGACGAAGTTCCGGGCAGCAGTAAAATCTGCCAACCCAAGAGCGATTATTCTGGCAGAACATTACGGTGATCCGAAAGACTGGCTTATGGGAGACGAGTGGGATACAGTTATGAACTACGATGCATTCATGGAGCCGGTTACATGGTTTCTTACGGGGATGGAAAAGCACAGTGATTCTTCCAGACCAGACCTCTGTGATAATGCGGATTATTTTGTGAATGCCATCAGACATCATATGTCTGCAATGATGACGCCATCCCTCCAGACAGCCATGAACGAGCTGTCCAATCATGACCATTCCAGATTTCTCACGAGAACCAATCATATGACTGGAAGGGTGGAGCATCTTGGCCATGAGGCTGCTGAGGCATATGTCAATCCTGCAATCATGCGTGAAGCCGTGCTCATGCAGATGACCTGGGTAGGTGCGCCGACGATCTATTACGGAGATGAGGTGGGTGTCTGCGGCTTTACAGACCCGGATAACCGGAGGACGTACCCATGGGGGCAGGAAGACAAAGAGATGCTTGGATTTCACAAGGCAGTCATCGCTATTCACAAAAAATATCTGGCGTTCCGAACGGGATCGCTCAAGCTTCTGATGTGGGAAGAAGGCATTCTGGCATATGCCAGATTTCATGTAAAACATCAGTTTGTCATCATCGTAAATAACCGGAGTGAACATGCCACAGTGCATGTGCCGGTATGGCCTGCCGAAATTCCGATGAAAGGGATTATGAGAAGGCTTCTTTACACATACGACAAAGGGTATACGACGGAGTACGAAGAGTATATCATTGAAAACGGGGAAATCGTACTTAACATGGGAAAACATTCGGCAATTATACTAAAAAAGAGGGAATATTAGTATAAAACTTGACAAAATGCTGCTCATGTAGTAAAAGTTATAAAATAGAAATAGCGTGTGGATAAGCACATAAGGCTTACGAAAGGATAAAAAGGATTATGGCCCAGAGAGAGAATGGGAACAACCGGCGGGAGGAATACCGGCGAATTCGTTCCCAACAATCGAAAGCAAGAGAAGGCGGCCGGAGACAGTCCGACCCGGACTATAATTTGGAAGAACGTCAGAAATATCGTAAGAAATCATTCAAAAAAGCCGAAGATATGCAGGACACGGAAGGGAATATCCGACAGACCCGTCCCAAAGCAGACAGGGCAAAGGCGGGACGGAGAAAAGAACGAAAGGCAGAAAGAGCAGGGATTGCGAGAGGAATGGTATTTTTTGCCATCCAGATGCTGGCCTCTTTTGCATTGATGGGAGTACTGTGCTGGCTGGATATTCTGATCATGAAATATTTGCTCATCATAGCAGGAGTGCTTCTCCTGCTTCTTGGAATTACCCTGGTCTCCCAGCTGGCAGTTCGAGGAAAAGCGAAGATCATCGGAAAGGTATTTAGTCTCCTTGTGAGTGTGACGCTGATCATTGGAAGTTTTTACCTATACAAAACGGGAGGAGCTCTTCTTCATATGACACGTGGGACGACGGAAATCCACAAGATGGTAGTAGCCGTCCGGGAAAATGATAAGGCGCAGGAACTTAGTGATGTCAGCGATTACACTTTCGGTGTGGAATATGCGAGAAATGTTTCCAATACCGAACGGACTATCGAGAATGTAAATAAAGAGCTGAAAAAGCATATCGCTACAAAGAAGTATGACGAGATGGGAACGCTGGCAAAAGCACTCATAGATGAAGAAATCGATGTCATCATCTATGATTCCAACTACAATGATGTGATGAATCAGGCAGTTGAAGGATTTACAGAGAAAACCCGCATTTTATACAGATATAACATCGAAGAGAATACGCAGGATACGACGTTGAATGTGCCGGTGCAGTCAGAGCCGTTTTCTGTATATTTGAGCGGGATCGACACATATGGGGATGTGGCGACGCAGAGCCGAAGCGACGTTAATATTATCGCCACAGTCAATCCGAAGAGCAGGCAGATTTTGCTTGTGACGACACCGAGAGACTATTACGTACCGATCCCTGGAATTTCAGGCGGGATGCCGGATAAGCTGACACATGCCGGAAAGTATGGAGTGGATGTCTCCATCGATACATTGGAAGAGCTGTATCAGGTTGAAATACCGTTTTACGCAAGACTCAATTTTACTTCTTTTGTCAATATTATCGATATCCTCGGAGGAGTGGATGTAAATTCAGAGCTGGCATTTACGACAGGAACCGATGCCGGCGCCGTCGTGGAGATTCAGCAGGGGCTCAACCATCTGGATGGGAAAGAGGCTTTGGCCTTCGCAAGGGAAAGACATGCTTTGGAGGACGGAGACAATCAGAGAGGTAAAAACCAGGAAGCTCTGATCACAGCCATCATTCAGAAGATGATAGCTCCGTCCATGATTGTGAAGGCGACAGATATTCTGGCGGAAGTGTCTGACAGCGTAGAGACGAATATGTCCATGAAGCAGATTCGGACCCTGATCAAACAGCAGCTTCAGAACGGTTCGGACTGGCAGATCTATTCGGTGGCGGCAGACGGTATGCCGGATCGAAGGGAATGTTATTCCATCGCAGGAACCCCTTATGTCACGGTTCCAAATGAAGAGATAGTCGCTCAGATAGGGGAATTGATCAATCGGGTTGAAGCAGGGGAAATCCTGGAAGGATCTGTGAAGGCAGAAGGGAAATAGAGCAAAAGAAAAGCGCAGGGAAATTTTTCCTTGCGTTTCTTTTTTGAGTATGGTATAAATATATAGGATTGAGACAATGTTATCAGTATTGTCTGAGATATATGGATGGATTCCCGAGTGGCCAAAGGGGGCAGACTGTAAATCTGTTAGCAACGCTTTCGGTGGTTCGAATCCACCTCCATCCATACGCCGCAGTGGCGGAACTGGCAGACGCACAGGACTTAAAATCCTGCGGGACTTATCCTCCCGTACCGGTTCGATTCCGGTCTGCGGCATATGATAAGGGGCAAGAAATGCAAAAATGATGGGAAGCCTGATTTACTCAAGGCCTCCCATCATTTTTGTATGTAATACTTCAGGAAAATTTTACGCGGTAAGGAATAAAATAAAGTAGAAGATTGCGATCGCTCCTGCGATGATGGCAATCGTTAACAATAATTTTTTCTTAAAATTTTTCATATGCAGCCTCTTTTCTATTTATCTGTAAAAATTATCTCGTATTTATCCAAATCATATTCATTTCCGAAAAAACCGGTCAGTATTGTTTCAGCGTTGCCGCGTGCATTTTCCAGCAAACCATTTTCAATGGCATCTTTCTCGGCTGTTTCCTTTAATTTGGCCAATGCCTCATTGTTCTCTTCTAAAGTAATCTGGTTATAAATGCTTTCTTGTTCGTGGTATACTTTGAAGGAATCCAGGTCTATCTCGCTGCTCAAAATTTTTGCTTCGGGCAGTTTCACTTTTATAGTTTTATCGTTTTTGCTCCATTCTATCTCTTCAAAGTCAAATCCTGCCTTGACTACGACATCGTAACTATAGATATACTTGCTTTGCGTAAAAGGGATTTTTGCGCCAAACAATTCTCTTGAAGAATCGGTAACGTTTACTTGTGTGCAGTAGGCGGATTGGGTGGCCAGCTCGCCGATATCCTCAAAGCCTATTTTGGTCGTCTGGCTGTCGGAAAAAATAGTCTTTCTAAGACCGATTATCCCGGCAACGATTATCAGCACGATTAGAATTCCTGTCAATATTCTGCGGGTAAGGTGTTTTTTGACAAAACGAAAAACAGGATGTTCCTTTTTCGTGTGCAGATTTTGTTCTTTCATGATAGGGTCTCCTTTGTTGATTGCAAATGTCTGATTGTGCCTGAAAAACGCTATGATTTTACAGGGAAAAGCTGTCCGGTCTGGAATCCCATGAGGATAAGTTCCAGGATTTTAGGGGAATATTCGCGGTATTTCAAAAAGTAGTACAGCGTGTCCAGAAAATCCAGGAAGACCTGTTTGCTTTCATCCTCCAGCACAGCGCCTCTTTGCCTGCGTGTGAGGAAGGAGGCAACTCTGGAAAAGGCAAACTTTTCGTTGATGAATGCCCAGAATTCTTCGTCTCCATCCGAGGAGAGAACCTGCAGTGGTTTGCGTCTCATGAGCCAGTAAGTATCGTAGGAAATTTCCTTGATGTCGCTGATTTGACGGATCCTGTGGAATCCCTGGATCCGGGAAATATCGGTAAAATAGTCCATGACAGCGTGCATCAGTATCGTCTCATCGATGCGCACGGAACCGGCAGCATCCAGACTGCTTAAAAAAGTGTCGGCTTCTTTGTAGATAACAGCGTATTTGTTTTTGATCCCCTGTTCGGTAAATTCTGCCACTACGTCCTCGTATTGCGTGTAGACAGCGGAATTGTCATTCAGAAGATGTTTCCGTATTTTCCCATCCAGAACGCGCTGCATCATATCGTCTGCAGAAGCCTGGATGTATTCCGGTATCCCCGGTGTCGGTATTGGATTCATGGATATTCCTCCTATGCTTATTTTTTGATGACGCTTAAAATGGCGTCGTCGATGGTATGGATCGAATGCAGATCCGGTTTGCGCTCCTGCCGGATGAAGGTGCTGTAGTCGGCCCATGGATTGACCGTCGTCTGTTTGGGGCGGAAATTCTCGCTGGAGACATCGCACAGACGCTTGAAAAAGGAGGCCATCTCATCGCCCATGCCGGAGAGCCGATTCAAAAGCTCGGAAAATTCTGTCAGCATCGGGTCACTGACTTTGTATGGATAGAGGATATGATGATCGATCTCGCCCCAGCCTTCCTCAAAAAGTGTACGCAGCTGCACTTCCATATAGATTCCTTTGTATTTTAAAATATAATGAACGGAGCGATAGTGTTTGCGATCGAATATATTGTCAGCCGGTATCCATTCAGAATAAATCTCACTGAAATCTCCGAGACGCATATGGACCTTTGGCGGCTCGGCCATGTAGAGGTCTTTGTCTGGATGGAAATCCGCAATACAGTCCCGGATATAAAGGTCCGGATTGTTTTCAAAATGCCGGATCAGATATTTGTGAAATACAACCCAGTCTTCTCGGTACAGGATCAGGCCGCGAAATCCGATGGTGTCGGTTACAAACTTCATGTAATTGTCTTTTGTGAGCGTGCGGTATTTGGGGTAGTTCTCGCACCGTTTGCGAATGATTTTTTCAACAAGATGCCAAGGGCTTTTGATACGGGTGCGGTAAGAATGCAGACCCGTACGGTGGTCCTTGTTTTTGATGTATTCCTGTAGAAATTCATCCCGGATAAGCCTGAGATGGGGGAGGCGATAAGCGTAATCCCGCGCGATATAGCAAAGCTCTTCCCACGTAAAACCAGCCTCCTCAAATTCTTCTTCACTGATGGAAAACCGTTCCAGAAAATCCTTTTTTAACATTGTCTTTTACTTCCTTGATCAAAAGTTCGAGTGTCTTTTACATCATAGCATTTTTGGCAAGGACAATCAACGTCCTCTTAAATTAACAGAAGCATAAGAACGTATTAAGAAAAAAGATAGAAATTTTATGATCGTTTCTGATACAATAGAAAGAGAATGATAGTCTGGAAACGGGCGGGTTGAAATTTATGAAGAAAAAACGCAGAAAACACAGAAGAAAGACAAAAAAATACTGGAAGGTTTTGTTCCTTGTGCCGATACTGATACTTGTCATGTATATCTTTATGCTGCCGGATGGCGCAGTGCGCTTTGCGATTTTAAGGTCCGGGCATCCCCTCTCGGCTTTTCAGACCGGTATCGTCGAGGCGCCGTATTCACAGGAGCTTGAAGATGGACAGATCGGATATATGCTCACACAACCTCCTTATGACAGGGACAAAGGCGTGGAGATGCGAAACTGGATCGTAAACCGGTACGGTATGATCTATGTGGCCGAATACAATGGAATTGATTGATTGGAGAAATCGGAAAAACGTACAAAATATAAAAAATAAAAAAATTTGAAATAATTGTTGACAAATGAAATATTCCGTAATATAATACAACATGTGCTCAGCGCACAGCAGTTAAATAGAGAGATGCCCAGATAGCTCAGTTGGTAGAGCAGAGGACTGAAAATCCTCGTGTCGCTG